>CAZNQT010000398.1:0-5141 GCA_964574885.1 uncultured Pirellulales bacterium | reverse complement strand
TTGACCAGATAGTCATCGGCGCGCATATCCAGACCGGTAATCCTGTCTTCCAGGGTGTCGTTCGCGGTGAGAATCAAAACATGGGTTTGGCGTCCTTTCGCTCGAATCGTCTTGAGAATCTTCAGACCGTCCAGACCGGGCAGCATCAGATCGAGAATAATCACATCATACTCGTTATGCATTGCATACCACAATCCTTCTTGACCGTCGCCGGTATGATCGACGGCAAAACCGGCTTCGTGCAGCCCTTGATGAATGGATTTCTGTAAGGGTGGATAGTCTTCGATCAATAGTACACGCATAACTATACCCAAATCGATTGAGAATGCCCCGTTCGTACAATCGTAAGTCCATGATAAGCGGTAGCTTACCATGCCTGCCCACGGGAATTTTCACCTGGTTTGAATGTAAATCCAAAAAATACCGCCGAGATGAGTACGCCAACTCCCTCGGCGGTTACTATTGTAATTTATCCCATCAACGTATCACAACATATTTTCTCTTACGTCATTATTGTCGCCGTCTTCCTGATTATCGTTAATCCCTTTTTATTGACCTCCCTTGTTTTTCTTATCTTTCTCTTTGCGATCCTTCGCTGCTTTTGCTTTGCTATATTGCGTCAACAACAAATCTTCATCTTGAATCAACCCCACGCCGGGTGCATACGTTTTGTAGCATTTCTCATCCGGATCGAGTCCGGAGGTCTCTTCCACTCGGATGCAGTTTGTAAAGGTTCCCGCCGGCGTTTTCAGCGTCACGTCGTCGCTTATAATCTCCGCCCGGTCCTGGGCGTTGGGCGCAATCTCCTGATAATGGCGGGCTCCCAGGAGAATCGTACCGGGCATGATAATGCCCGCTTGCGAATTCTTTCCGTCCGCTCGCCATGCGCCCGAGTGCCTTACGATCTTGCCGTCCTTGTAATCGTCCACTTCCTCGCCAAAATAGAATACGTCCCCGCTCTTTTTGCAAATAGCGAAAAAGTTCCTCGACACCTCTTTCAGTTTGCCGTTCTCCTCTTCGCGTTCTTCCACAATTCGGGTTTCAACGTCCCCGATTTTCTTGGTTTCACGCAGAACGGTAATCACTACCTTTTCCCTGCGACTTTCCAGCACCAGTTGGTATCCAGGCCGCAGGATGAAGAACCGATTTTTACCCTTCGTGGCAAACTTGCGGTTCTTCAGATCGAAGAATTTCGTCCATTTCTTCTTTCGTTCGCTATCCGAAGTTTCCGCCTTAGGCCCTACCTGCTTAATCTCAATCACCTTGCCTTCCGGAGAAACTTCCACTTCGTACTCTTTACCGTCGGCCCGTATGTCAAAGTCATATTGGCCCGGATCTTCGCCTTCTACCTCTTTTTCAATGTTTAGAATCTGGCCCTTGGGAAAGGCTTCGTTGATAGCTTTTTTTATGACGGCCGGCAACTCCGATGGTTGTACCGTAATTTTTCGCTCCGCCGCTCCGGCCTGTGATGGAAATCCGGTAATTACCGGTAGCGAAAACAATCCGACGCAAATGAGCATTGCCCAAAAAGTACCTGATTTCGGTTGCATAAAATATCTCCTTACAGATGCTGACAAACCATGTCATCCCGTGAAAGTTGGAATCCAGAAGCTATGTTGTGAGGTTGGGTGAGAATGCTTTAGTCATCATCTTCTTCGATTTCGAGTAGTGTGCCGTCGGCGGCAACTTCAATCTCGTATTCCTTGCCGTTGATCTCAACCTCGGCTTCGTACACAACCTGACCGTCTTCCGTTTCACGTTCGATTTCCTTGATGGCGCCGCCCTGGGCCTGTGCCAGGATTGTTGCCTTTACCGCTGCCGGCGCTTCATCTAGAGTTACCTCTTCTTCGTCCTCGTCATTATCGTTGTCGTCATCTCCTTCATCTTTGTCTTTATCGTCATCCGCATTTTCGATTTCTTTTCCGAGCAGGGTCCCATCGGGAGCGACTTCGATTTCAACTTCCTGGCCGTTGATGATTACCTCAGCCTCATAGACGGTCTTGCCGTTTTCCGTTTCGCGTTCGATTTCCTTGATGGTGCCGCCCTGAGCCTCGGCTTTAATCGTGGCTTGAACGGCCGCCGGCGCCTGATCTAAAGTAATCTCTTCTTCTCCGTCGTCGTTCGCCGTCATCGTAACTTTCTGATTATTTTCTTGTATGATGACGGCATAGGTCATTACACATACGATGACGCCAATTAGAACCACCATACCCGCCAGATTCCAGTACTTTCGTTTCATGATCGGTCTCCTAATCCAAAAGTTAATTTACCACTGCCTGACACCCTCGCCAAGCTTTCCAACATGAGGTATTCATACCCCTGTCACTTAACTAGGGCTTAAAATAACAAAATAAAAATGAGAATAAGGTGAGAAATATAAAAAATTTTAAAATAAATATTTTTTCTTAATCTGTTTACCACAAACAACTTACGAATTCAGCAGGATCGCTGCAGGAGCCTTTGGATTTGCTCCCGATGGGGCAGTGACGCCTGGGCGCCGAAGCGGTTGCAGGCCAGGGCGCCCGCGGCGGCGGCGAAACGAGTTGCCTGTTTCAGATCCTTTTCCCGGGCATACGCCACGGAAAACGCACCGCAAAAGGCGTCGCCGGCCCCGGTCGTATCCACGATTTTCGTACTGAAAGAGGGAATCTGGAAGATTTGATCGGCGGTGATGGCCATCGCGCCTCGACGGCCCAGAGTAACCACGACGGCCTTGGCGCCCAGCCCCACCAGGGCCGTGCCGGCCAATTTCGCCGAGTGTGCGTCATGGACCGGTTCTTCGCATAGGCGGGACGTCTCATCCTGGTTGGGAATCAAGACGTCCACTTCAAAGAGCGTCGGATTAATCTTATCCGGTCCTTCCGGAGCCGGTGCGGGATTCAGAATCACCGGAACCTGGTGGTAACTAGCTTCTTCGATCACATAGGCAACCGTCTGCTGAGGAATCTCCAACTGCATGACGACCGCGTCAGCGTGGTGGATCAGCTCGCTTTGCTCGTCGATATCCTCGTTGCTCAGCAGTAAATTGGCCCCGCCGGTATGGCAGATAGCGTTCTCGCCGATTTCGTTGACCATGATGAGGTTGGCCCCTGTACTTATCCCTTCGGAGACCATAATGCCTGAGGTATCCACCCCGTTGGCAGTGAGTCCCAGCCGCAGCCGCTGACCGAAGTCGTCATTTCCCACCCGACCGATCATACTGACCCTCGCACCGCTTCGAGCGGCCGCTATAGCCTGCGTCGCCCCTTTACCGCCGGCAACCGAGGTGAAATTGTGACCGGTGACCGTTTCGCCGGCATCAGGAACTTTGGAGGTGCGAACTATCAGGTCCATACTGATGCTGCCAATGACCACCACATGGGGCCAGTCCGTTGAGGGAGCGTCAGGCGGGATTATCTGACCGGAATCATTGAAATTTTCGGCCATTCGCTATGTCCTTGCGAATAGAATATTTACGATTGTAGAAGCCCTCGAATGGTACCTCTACGATCAGGGTACGCAAATTATATCCGACGACTGGTTGACTTGTCCAGAGGGAATCATTAGACTACTAATTTAGCCAGATGAGGGAGTAAAATATCCATGGAATCAGTCACTTCTTGGGCGCCTGGCGGTAAGCTGGATAATCTGAAGGAAAAGTGCGGTTTGTTTGGCATTTGGGGCCATCCGGCAGCGGTCGAGAAGGCGTATTTCGGTCTGCATTCGCTGCAGCATCGAGGCCAGGAATCCGCCGGTATGGCCATCAGCGATGGGGAGCGGATATTGGGACATACTGGGATGGGCCTAGTCAGCGAGGTCTTTACCCAGTCCCAATTGAGGGAACTGTCGAGATATGGCAATTCCGTGATCGGTCACGTTCGCTATTCGACTTCCGGTTCATCTCGATTGGAAAATGCCCAACCCATGCTGGTGGAGTATTCACTGGGTCAGGTGGCCGTGGCTCATAATGGAAACCTGGTCAATGCTTCCCTACTGCGGGATGAATATGAGGCGTATGGCCATATTTTCAAGGGTACCAGCGATAGTGAGATTATCATTCACCTGCTGGCCAAGCCGACTCATATCAGCAAGCCCGATACAATGGCACACGTCCTCAATCACTTACAAGGCGCTTTTTGCCTGCTGTTCCTCTTTTCCGATTGTCTGATAGCTGCCCGGGACCCGTATGGCATTCGGCCGTTGTGCCTCGGCCAATTAGATGATGGGACCTATGTGGTAGCCTCGGAGACCTGTGCTCTGGATATTGTAGATGCTACGTTTATTCGGGAAGTTGAACCAGGCGAGATCCTTACGATCGATACGGAAGGCCTGCATAGTCGATTTTTCGTCGAATCCGGTTCGATCACTCCCGCTCATTGCGTGTTCGAGCAGGTCTATTTTGCCGATCCGTCCAGCACGATTTTTGACGAGAACGTGCACGTAGTACGGACAATGATGGGACGACAGTTGGCGCGGGAAGCGCCGGTCGATGCCGACCTGGTGATTCCGGTGCCGAACTGTGCCCGCTGCGCTGCGGGCGGCTATAGCGAAGAAAGCGGGATAACGTATGCTCGCGGCTTTACGGTTAGTCACTACGCAGGCCGCAGTTTTATCGAACCGGCCCAGCCGATGCGCGATCTGGCGGTGAAGATGAAGCTGAACGTGATTAAGGAACTGGTCCACGACAAACGACTGGTGGTCATCGAGGATTCCATCGTCCGTGGCACGACCACCCATGGTAAGATGGGCGCCCTCCGCCGCGCCGGGGCCAAGGAGATTCATCTGCGGGTGGCGTGCCCGCCGATTCGACACCCCTGCTTCTATGGCATCGACTTTCCCAGTAGGGATGAATTGATTGCGAACGATAAAACGGTGGATGAGATTCGCGATTATCTGGAAATCGATTCACTTCAGTATTTGTCGTTGGACGGGATGCTGAGCTGCCTGAAAAATCCCCCGGACCATTACTGCACCGCCTGCTGGTCCGGCCAATACCCCATTCCCGTCGCTCAACCTTTCGATAAATACGTCTCCGAACGGTACCAGATGAAATTGTTTGAAGAATAGATCCATTTTACTGATCCACTGGAGTATTACGTGCTAGAATTAAACTTCGAATGGAATTTTGAAAAAGCCAAAGAAAATCTCAAGAAGCATCGTGT
>CAZNQT010000397.1:0-5144 GCA_964574885.1 uncultured Pirellulales bacterium | reverse complement strand
CGCCTTGCATCCGCGCGATGGATTTAAGTTTGCGTTTGAAGGCGGCGCCGATTTCTGCTGCGTCGGGAGGTTCGACTTCCAGGTCGTACAGGACGTGGAGATTGCCCATAAAATTCTGACCGGCAAACCGAAACGCCAGCGACCCTGGCTTGCGTGATGAAAATATCAGCCCCTGGTGGCAGCCGGTGGATGAATGTAAAAAGTATCAAATGAGTTCGCAACCCCCTGTTGACACAGGGGGCTTTTTAATCCTTAACCTGTAATACCGTGCAGTTTTCGTCCGATGGGGCCATCGAATCGGCGTGTGGTCTTAAAAGGTTCGTTTTCTCCCGTCAAAGCAGCAGCTTTGGATTTCGCCAGCAAAGTTTGTTTGGCCTGCTCCGTAAGCGGCTGGAACTGACGGGCGAATTGAACGTTTTGACGCAGATACTCTAGAGAATCCATGCCGGATACAATCGTCGAAACCGGTAAGCTCCATACATACTCCAGCGCTTCTTTTGTTTTCGCGGCACCGCTGCGCAACACGTATCCTGATGCTTGAGTCTTCATCGCTATCACACCGATCTTACGATATAACAGCACCGGCAATACATGCTGCTCGAAACTCTTGAAGTGCGCATCCAGGACATTCAACGGCATCTGGACCGCGTCCCAGGGATAACCGTAGGCCAACATCTTCAGATGATAGTTCGGATCCTTGTGTCCGGTAAATCCAATATAGCGAACTTTGCCCTGCTTTTTGGCCTGATACGCTGCCTCAATACCGCCGCCGGGAGCAAAGATCATGTCCGGATCGTTTTCATAGACGATTTCATGAAACTGCCACAAGTCGATCACGTCGGTTTTCAACCGCCGCAGACTGTCCTCCAGATGCTGCAGCGCGGTTTTCTTATCGCGGCCGTGGTGCTTGGTCATCAGGAACGCCTTTTCGCGGTATTGGTTCCGGGCCAGCGCCCTGCCCATGAGTTCTTCCGAGCGACCGTTATGATACTCCCAGGCATTGTCCAGAAAGGTTACGCCCAAATCGATGGCCGTCTGGATGAGTCGAATCGATTCCTGGTCGTCTCGAATCCGGCCGATATGGTGCCCGCCCAGGCCCAGCATCGATACCTTCTGGCCGGTTTTACCCAGCGTTCGCAGCGGCACGTTCGTTTGCGATGCCGCACTATAAACGGCGCCGGTCAATCCCGCCACGCATAGTCCCGCCGCCGACTGCCGCAGGAAATCCCGTCGATTGATGGTATTACCTTTCATAACGTAGCCCTTTCACTCCTTTAGTCCCCGCTGTCAACCGGGGGTCGATGATTCCGTGGTTGCTTCTTGGTATCCGTCCCCCGCTTTCCAGCGAAGGTTAATTTAATTATATACCGTTCGTAGACGGATTTCATGCTAAGATGTCATAAATGGTCGCGACCGCGATCATAATTCCCACCACGCCGTTCAGATCAAACGCCAGTTTTACTTTGCCTTTTATGACTAGAATATGTTCAAATATGAAAAGCACAACGGTTACCATCACGGCGGCCATATAAACGGTTCCCAATGAAACCCAAAAATTCAGTAACAGTAAAAAGGTGATCGTCAAACTGTGACACAAACGACTCCACCACAAAGAGGCCTGCATGCCTAACCGCGCCGGGAGGGAATATAAACCTTCTTTCCGATCGACTTCGATGTCCTGGCAGGCGTAAATAATATCGAATCCCGCGACCCAGAATAAAACTGCCAGGCCTAACACCACAGGCGTCCAGGTGATCGCCGGACCTGCCGGAGGACTGATCGCGATCCAGGCGGCAATCGGTGCCAGCATCAGCGACGCCCCTAACCAGAAATGAGTCAGCCAGGTAAATCGTTTCGTGACGCTGTAGAAGCAGATAAACGCGAGTACGGGGATCGCGAAAACCGCCGGCCAATAGTTGCCGTACCCGAACCAACGAAAACTAACCGACTCGGATCCCAGTGGTTTATAAAACAGGTACGTCCCGATTCCAAACAACAGTGCCGATACATATAAAAATCCCAATGCCTGTTTACGGCTGATTTGTCCCGTCGGAAGCGCCCGGTCCGCCGTTCGAGAATTGCGGGCGTCGAGGGCGGCATCGACGATCCGGTTTACGGTCATCGCCACGCTGCGCGCCCAAACCATGCACCACACGATTAAAAACAATTTTCCCCAGCCGCAGAATCCCGGTTCGCCGCCGTCGCCCGCCAGGAACGCCGCTATCACCGCAAACGGTAGCGCAAACACCGAATGCGAAAAGCGAATCATCCGCAGTATGATGATTATCCTTTTAAACATGAATGTTACTTCAAATTAGAAGGGCGACCACGCGGGGCCGCCCTTACGATTTTATTCTTCCCATATCCTATTTATAATCCGCGACAAAGTAATAATCGCCGGAACTTACTTCGTACACCACTTGGCCTTTCTCAGTTCGTATGAGTTTCACCCCCGGCGCCGAGGTTGCAGGTCGTCCGCCTTCCCGAACGGAATCGGCGGATTTCGTCGGTACAGACACCGTCGCGGTCGTATTGACCGGCGCCTTCACTTTCAAATGGAATTTCCCATCGGCGATCCACCAGTCGGTGCCGATCGGGCCATGGATCGAGTTGTAACTCGCCTTGGTGTAACTCATGTCGTCGCCCGGCTGCGGTCGAATGATAATCTTCTTATAGCCGGGACCATCGGTATCGATCCCCGCCATCGTATAGAACATCCACTCGCACACCGAACCGAACGAGTAGTGGGCGAACGAATTCATGCCCGGTGTCTGAAAACCCTTATCCTCCGTCCAGCCGTCCCAGCGTTCCCAGATACTCGTCGCCCCGTTCTTGATCGAATAGCCCCAGCTCGGAAACGTATCATTGTTCAACAACCGGTACGCCACGTCCAGGCGCCCCGTCTGCGTCAGCATCGGCAGCAGATAGCTCAAGCCCACGAAACCGGTCGTCAGGTGCCACTGGTGATTCTTCACGTCCTCTGCCAGGTACTGCCCTGCGAGTTTGCGATGCTCCGGCGACAGCAGATCGAATTTCAATCCCAGCAGATAACACGTCTGCGTATTGCCCTTGATCCTGCCGTCCTCGGCGACGTACGCATCGTTGAAGGCCTTCTTGATATCCTGGAACAAGGCTTCGTATTTCTGAGCATCCTGCGTTTTGCCAATCGCCGCCGCCATCTTCGAAAGTAATCGAGTGCTGTAAGCAAAGTACGCCGTCGCGATTACGTCCTTTGGCGTGTTGGAGCCGATCGAAACCCAGTCGCCGTACCCTTGGGCCGGGCGCAGCAGGTTCTTGCTGTTTTTCTTCAGGTACGCAATCCATTTCGCCATCGAATCGTAATGTTTCTCGATTAACCGCGTATCATTATAGGCGTAATAGATCGTCCAGGGACAGATCACGCCCGCGTCGCCCCACGCCGCCGTTCCCCCGCCCATCGCCACGATCCGCGGCGCCACATCGGGAAAATCACCATCGGCGCCCTGGGCGTCCTCCAGATCGACCAGCCATTTCGTAAAGAACGACGCCACGTCCATGTTGTACGTCGCCGACCGGACGAATATCTGCGCATCGCCCGTCCAGCCTAACCGCTCGTCGCGCTGCGGACAATCCGTCGGTACTTCGATAAAATTCGCTCGTTGCGTCCACACGATATTACTGTACAACTGATTTACCATCGCACTGGAGCAGGCGAAATGACCCGCGCGCGGCGTGTTCGAATTGAGAGCCACGCCCGTGATCATATCCAGGGCCGGTTTGGCATTCAGACCCATTACCTCCACGTATCGAAATCCATGGAAGGTAAACCGCGGCTGCCATACCTCCTCTTTGCCGCCCTGACAAATGTACGTATCCGTCGCCCGGGCCCCCCGCAGGTTCTCGGTATAGATCGTGCCATCCGGATTCAGCACTTCCGCGAATCGCAAGACGACCTTCTGACCTTTTTTGCCTTTGATCTTTAAATGTGCAATGCCGGCAAAATTCTGACCCAGATCGAAAATGTATTGCCCGGGCTTCGATTCGGTGATCTTCACCGCCTTAACCCGGCCCGTTTCCTGCACCGTCACGCCAGGATGCCGCTGCACGAGAATATCCACTTTCTCAGTCACCGCCGCCGGTTGCCAATTACTATCATTAAACTCTGCCTTCGACCAGCCGGGCAGCGCCAATCGGGCGTCGTACGTCTCACCCATCAAAAAGTCCGCTTCCAGACGCGGTCCGTACGTCGCTTTCCATGTGCCGTCCGTAACCACGGTTTGCCTACTCCCGTCGGCGTATTCCAGTTCGAGCTGCACCATCAACCGCGGCTTATCCCCGTAATGATCCCGCTTATGACCCCAGCCGATATATCCCGAATACCAGCCGTCCGCCAATACCGCTCCCATAGCGTTATTGCCCTTCTGTACCAACTTCGTTACGTCATACGCCTGGTAATACACCCGTTTCTTATAATCGGTCCAGCCCGGCGTGAAATAATCATGGCCCACGCGCCGGCCGTTGATGTGCAGATCGTAAATCCCCAGCGCCGAGGCATACACGGTTGCCCGCCGGATCGATTTGGCGGCGCTGAATTCTTTCCGCAGATACGGCGGCGGCGGTAAGTGCAGCTTGTCCTCGTCCAGCTTGCCCCACGGCTGATCGCCCGCTTTGGTAACCACCTTGGCGGCCTGCCAATTGCTGTCGTCGAACTGCACCGTATTCCAGCCGCTCGCTTCCTGTTGCGACGTCTTCCACGATGGATCGATCTTGATTACCTGTTCCGTTCCATCCTCATATGCGATCACCATTTTACCGATCAGCCCCGCCGGCCCGTCCGTGTTTTTCGCACGGATGGCCACCACGTTCCGACCCGGCTCCAATCGTTCGATCAGATGGACAATCTTCGGCGGCTTCCAGCCCGCCGCCTGCCAGATCGGCTGACCGTTCACGTACAACTTCAACTCGTTATCCACACCCAGCGCCAGTTGAGCGTGTTTGACCTGTTTATTGGCGACCTTAAACACGCGCCGAAAATAACGCGTACCCGCCGGCGCCTGCTTTTGCGGATCCCCTTCCGCAAACCACACCCACGAACAATCGTCCAGGCGGATCGTTTTGGTTGCAGATTCCAGTTGATGGGACTTTGGCGTCGGAGCATCGTACCC
>CAZNQT010000396.1:0-5155 GCA_964574885.1 uncultured Pirellulales bacterium | reverse complement strand
CCTTATCCGCGCCGCTGTTGAGCATCAGGCGAATATCGTCGATATTCCGGATCCCGCCGCCGACGGTCAACGGCATAAAGATACGCTCGGAGCATTGTCGCAACACGTCCACCATGAGACCGCGATCTTCGTGGCTGGCGGTGATGTCGTAAAACACCAGTTCGTCGGCGCCCTGTTCGTCGTAACGGTAGGCGCACTCGGCGACGTCGCCGGCGTCCCGGTGCTCAAAAAACTTGACGCCCTTGACCACCCGGCCCTTATCGACGTCCAAACAGGGTATGATTCGTTTGGCTAACATTGTTCCTGCATCCGTATAATCAATATCGAATTGTATAGAGTTCACTGTCTTCAGTCAATAGTAAATGAGTATATGGGTAGATGAGTAAATGAGGAAAAGAGTTCTCAGTGCTCAGTAAGAGAGGAAGTGGAAGAGTGAATGGGTAGATGAGGGGGTAAGGTTTCTGGTCTCTGGTTTCAGGTTGAATGAGGCGGGAACAGGTTTTGTTGGTGTTATGAAGAAACATCGGGTATGATCCGATACTATAGGAATGAGATGGCTTAAGATGTATATACCGTGGATCTTATTATTGGTGTATTGGCCGGCGCTGTTCGTGTTGACGCATCTGCCGCATCCGCCGGTGTCGCATATCTACGGCAGTGACAAAATCGCCCATTTTACCGCGTATCTGTTGCTGACAGTTTTGTTCTGGTTGGCGCGGAAGGGGAAGGATCGGCCACATCTGCGTAGCAGGACAGTATATTACGTTCTGCTCCTGTTGTTATGCTATGGAGCGGTGGATGAGCTTTCCCAGCAGTTGGTTCCGAATCGATTTGCGGATTGGGTGGATTGGCTGGCGGATACGGCGGGGGTGGTCATGGGATTATTCATCGTGATGGTGCTGCGGAAATGGTGGCATTGGTTGACCATATATTGGTTAGGAATGTTCGTGCTGACGCATTTACCAACGGAGACGCAGCCTGTGGATTTTCTACCGGAACAGATGAAGGAATTTCGGCTGATGTATTTGATGGTAGGATATGTAGCGTTGACTTTGCTCTGGTGGCGGACGTGGTGTCCGCCGGAGCGGTTTGTATTCAACCGGTCGCTGTTCCTATCGACCCTGCTCGTTCTGCCGACGTATGCGTTGCTGGATGTGGTGCTTACGTGGGCGATGCATCAGTCGTTTGACGTATCGGCTTTATTGACGGCGGCGGGAGGGATCATTCTGGGAATCGCGTGCGCAGCAGCCTTCGCCCGGCAGCACGTGACGACGGAAGCAGAATCAGCATAAAACCGGATTTCAAGTTTCAGGTTTACGGTTGATGGTTTACAGAAACAAAAGGTGTGCAATGCATACCCTACTGGAATTCAGCATAAAACGTGGCATTTCATTACCCGCTTGACGGGGCCCATCATAGTCCCTATGATATGAGATAGCAAATACTTAGGCTAATAATGTAGCGGCTTTGAAATGAAGGTAAGAAAGGGATAGAAATTATGGACATGTTGGAATTTGCGATCAAAATGGAACAGGACGGCTACGCGTATTATATCGAGCAATCGCAGAAGTTGGCGGATGAGGCGGCGCGACGGATGATGATCAGTCTGGCTGAAGATGAGAAGCGACACGAGCAGACGATCCGGGATATGCAGCAAGGGCGGCACCAACTGGCCCAGGGCGAAGTCATGTCGGGGATGAAGAACATCTTCGAAGAATTGAAGGAACAAAATCGATCGTTATTAAATGAAAACGACAGTCTGACCCACGTTCTCGAGCGTGCCCTGGAGATGGAGAAGAAGGCGGTTGAAATGTATGCGAAGCTGGGCGGCGAGGCCTCCTCGAGCGAAGAGGCGGACGTTTGGAAGGCCCTGGAGGCCGAAGAACATAAACACGCGAAGATTTTGAGTCTGACGATTGAATACATCGAGAATCCCGCAAACGTGCTGGAGGACGCGGAAATGCAGTTTTACGGCCACGAAGAGGCGCCGTAGGATTTCACGGTCTGATCACCAGGGGCAATCCGTTTGGGAGGAAGAAATCAGGGTGTCGAGCGGGCGCCCTGTTTTTTTTGCGCCAGGGGAAACTCGAAAAAGCGAAAAGGATTGTGTTATTCCCACTCACTTACTATACTATAAGTACTCCGTAGTGCCGTATTTGCCGGATAGAACCGATGATTCAGTTTGCCGGGATGGAACGGCCGTTACAAACGTGTGATGGCGTCAGATCAGACTAGAGGAAAAAACTTATGCGGGGGCAAACCGAGACATGCCTGAATCCGGAAGCGATTCATTCGCTGCGCGCCTATGCGCGGGAATGCTCCTACGAGGCGGGGCAGACCGTCGTGCAGCGGGGGGAACCGGGAGAGGCATTTTACGTGGTGATTTCGGGGGAACTGGAAGTGCAGTTGCGCGACCAGGATTGTACCCTCATCTTGACGCGTCTGGCCGAAGGAGCTACCTTTGGGGAAATGTCGCTCCTGACGGGAGATCCGGTGTCGGCGGATGTAATCACGCTGGGCCCGACCAGGGTATTAAAGTTTTCCGAGGATAATTTTCAAAAGGCTCTATCGGAGTCGGCGGCCCTGCGGAATCATGTTTTAGCGCGATTGTCTAACAATTTGCGCCAGACTTCATCGGAAGCGTGGAACCTGTTTCAACACCTCGAGGCACTGAATGCCTTGCTGCCGCAACAGATGGACGAAGGTCCGATTATCGCCGAGTCGAATGTGATGACCCGGGTGCATCGTCGGCTCGAAGCGCTAGGGCAGGTTAGGCAGCCATTGCTGATCACCGGGGAGCCGGGCGCCGGTAAATTATTTGCAGCGAAGAAGATTCATGAAGCGGCAGGTCAGACCGACTCGCCGTTGATCGTGGTGGATTGCCGTAAGTTGCCGCATGAGACCGCGAGTAAAATTCTGTTCGGAGCGCAGGAAGAATATGAATTTTCGTCGCGCTCGACGAAAGACGGAACCTCCGGCCTGGGCGTGCAGGGGGCCTTGCATCTGGCGGATAAGGGGAGATTGGTGTTACGGCACATCGACGCCTTGCAATGTTCCGAGCAGGAATTTTTACGGAAATATCTCGAAGCACAAGGTCGGATGGAGGATATTTATCCGGATACGCAAGTCATTGCGACGACACGGGAAGATCTGACCGCCTGTGTGGAACAGGATCGTTTGGGAGCAGAATTAGGGGAGCGCTTCTCGGCGAATGTGCTGGAAATGCCGACGCTCCGTAAGCGAAGAGCGGATATTTTACCGTTAGCAAAATTGTTTTTAATCCAACACGATGAGCAACAGTCGAAAGTCGATGCCTCGAATCAAAAACTGGTGCATCACTTTGCCCAGGGAGCGGAGCATGCCCTGCTGTCCGCAACGTATCGACATCGTAATGCGGAGGAATTACGCGAGGCAGTGGAACTGGCGGTATTATTTGCCGACGGGCCGGAAGTGGATGCGGAGTATATCTTCACCGGGCCGAAAGACAAAGGACATCCGATTGAATATGATCTGGGGCAAAATCGACTCGTGCGTTGGTTGTGTCGAAAAGTGAATCTTCGCTTATTGCAGTTCCTGGTTCTCGTGTTTTTTGTAGGTATTACAATATGTTGCCTGGCGGCGAGTTCGACCGTACTCGGTCGTACGGCCAATGCGCTGGTATGGGCGGTGTGGTGGCCCGTATTAATGATTCTCTTTCTCTGTGTCGGACGATTGTGGTGCACGGTATGTCCCATATCGTTTACCGGACGGTTAATCCGCCGACTCGGTAGTTTCCAATGGGCGCCGCCCAATTGGATGAAAACCTATACCCCCTGGTTGATGGCGTTGGGATTTCTGGCGATCATCTGGTCGGAACAGGTGTTTCATATGACGGAGCATCCGGTGGCCACGGGATGTTTACTGCTGAGCCTGATCGGGCTGGCGGTTCTCTTTTGTCTTCTGTTTCAGCGGGAGGTATGGTGTCGCTACGTATGTCCGTTGGGCAGTCTGGGGGCGAGTTACTCAGCGGCCTCCCCGGTGTCGGTGCACGCCAATGCCGGCGTTTGTGCCAGCCAGTGTACCACGCACGAGTGCTTCAAAGGGTCGGCGACCGAGAACGGCTGTCCCATGTTCCATCATCCTTTATATGTGCGCGATGCCCACTTTTGTAAATTGTGCTTTACCTGCTTGCGGAGTTGTCCGCATCAGTCGGCCCGCATCTATCTGCGGCCGCCGCTGCAGGATCTCTGGCGGATGGAGGATTTCAGTACGACCCTGGTGCCGTTTGCGCTGGTGGTATTCAATCTCACAATCATGTTGTTGGCGGCGCAGCGATTTTCCTGGGTGACCGGTGCGTTGGGTTTCACGGTACTATCCATTATCGCTACGGGTTTGGCGGCGGTTATGACGTGCACCTTGTCCCGGTGGTTTCCAGTCGAGCGAGATCCGGCTATCGTATCCCGTATCATGTTCGGATTATTGATTTTGGGGTGGGGGCCGTTTATGGCGGTGCACCTGGCCAACATTCCCCAACTGGATTCCGTTTGGGTGTATGCTTCTTCAGGATCGATCTGGAATCGTGTGTGTGGGGCTACAGGGCTATCGGTTTTAACGTTATTGCAGCATCTGGTTATTTTATTTTCAGCGCTGGTAGCGGGGATCGTGTTTTGGCGTATCCGCTCTCGCTATGCCGATCCGCAAGAACGACGTTCCCTCTGGAGTTGGAACTTACTATCGGGGATTGGTATATTATACATCTTGACGGCGTTGGCACTGACCTTGCCGCGAGGAGCGCTTTTTTGAATGCCCATCGATTGACTCAAATCTTCATCGTATTGGTAGCGCTGCACAGTCTCATTTTGGGAAGTGCGATGTTGTTTTGGCCTTTGACCACGATGAAATTTTTCGGGTGGGAGTATGAAGGGCCGTTATTTTTCCCGGCTCAAACGGGCCTCTTCCTGATCATTCTGGCCGGGGCGTATCTGGAGGGATTGTGGTATCGACCTTTCGGTTGGTTCCTGGTGATCACCAAGGTCGTGGCGGTGGTATTTCTGCTGACGGAATATTTTATCGTGGAAGTCAATCCGCCGCGTACGCTTCTGACCGCCGCATTTTTCGATGGCTTAATGGGATTGGCGGTGGGCGGCGCCTTATTGGCCTCGAGGAAAAACCATAG
>CAZNQT010000395.1:0-5174 GCA_964574885.1 uncultured Pirellulales bacterium | reverse complement strand
GGATATGGGCGCCGATGACTATCTGGTCAAACCGTTTGCATTCGAAGAACTACTGGCTCGAATTCATGCACTCGTACGTCGGAAATATCAGGAGAAAAATCCCACTTTGAAGATTCAGGACCTGCGACTGGATCAGGCCGCCCAGAGAGTATGGCGAGGACGGGAGGAACTCGAGCTTACGAGCCGGGAATATGCCCTGCTGGAGTATCTGACATTACGAGCCGGACAGGTGGTCACCCGAACGGATATCTGGGAACATATCTATGAATTCAATTCGTCCGCTTCCAGCAATGTAGTGGATGTGTATATTGGGTATCTGCGAAAAAAAATCGAACGACCGGGCAAGCCAAACCTGATTCGTACGATTCGAGGCCGAGGGTACGTGTTAGGAGGCAACTCATGATTCGTTCCCTACGATCTCGTTTGCTTTTGGGTATGATTGCCGGCATGGCGATCCTGCTGATTTTATTTAGTCTCATAATTTATTTTGTCATCCGGGATGCATTGGAGGAACAGTTCGATCAATCTCTGACAACGACGGCCCGATTACTAGCGGCGGGCGTGGAACTCGATATTCCCCAAAACGAGGAGGTACACACAGAACTGCAAGAGGTAAAAAGCGGCGTCGATATAGAGTTCGATCTCCAAAAGATGCCGGAGTTCCAAAGGGAGAAACGTTCTTCCTACTTTCAGATCTGGCGTCAGGACGGTATGGTAGTGACCCGGTCACCTTCTTTGGGACCAACCGATTTATCGCGAATTGAAGGGATTTTGGACAACCCAGTTTTTCAATCCATCCTTTTGCCAAACGGTCTGCCCGGAAGAGCCGTCGGTCTGACCTTTATGCCTCGCGTCGAGGAGGACGTCCGGGACAAGATACACGCTTCCGCGAGAGAATATATGCTGATCCTGGTTGTAGCCCGCGATACTACGGAGATGCTGTCTAATTTGCGCTTCCTACGCTGGCTTCTGATCATCGCTTCGGTGGGGATACTAGGATTATCCTGCCTAGTTTCCGCGATCATCGTTCGTCGAGGTATATTACCGTTACATTCTCTGAGTGCGGCAATCTCGAGCATACACGAAGACGACCTGTCCGGCCGAATAGGGATGAGAAATCTGCCGACGGAAATTATGCCGATTCAAGAACGACTCAATGATTTACTAGTTCGTTTGGAAGCGTCTTTCAATCGAGAACGGCGCTTCACCGCCGATGTCGCTCACGAACTGCGTACTCCGCTGGCCGGACTACGTACCACCCTGGAAGTGGCATTATCCCGCGAACGAGAACCGCAGCAGTACCGAACGTCTTTAGCGGATTGCCTGGGTATCTCCAAAACGATGGAAGCAACCGTTGCTAACTTACTGGCGTTGGCGCGCCTCGAAGCACAGCAAGTTACGTTTCAAAAGGAAACGATAGAGGTGTCCAAATTGGTAAATTCCCTCTGGAATTCCTATACCTGTCGAGCGCAAAAACGCAAGGTAAGCTTCGAGAATCAAATCCCCAATGAGGTGGCGTGCGTCTCGGATTCGGAGTTTCTGACCTTGATATTTACTAATTTGTTGGACAATGCCATCGAATATGTAAATGACAACGGTCGAATCTGGATCACAGGTAAGCAGACTGGTGATTCCGTTGAAATCATTCTCGCCAATACCGGTTGCCAACTCCGACCGGAGGATGCTTCCCGCGTATTTGATCGTTTCTGGCAGAGCGATGCGGCCCGAACCAAGAATGATTCCCGCTGCGGCATCGGTCTGTCTTTGGTCCAAAGTGTTGTGTTGGCCCTGGGAGGCGACGCCAGAGTGGAAATCATCGCTGAGCAGGTATTTACGATTCGGCTGCGGCTGCCTGCCGGGCTATTGATTTCCCCTGAGAACTGAGTTATATGACACTGTTGTGACCGAAGTAAACAGTCAAACATTACCGTTTATCACCGCTGATCTGCCCGGCGTCGGGGGGACGATCAAGAACCGCCCGGAAGACTTTTTCGTAGAAGAAATCCCCCTGTATGAATGCAGCGGCGCCGGGACGCATATCTATGCTTTCATCGAAAAGCGCGGCCTGGCAACGCTGGATGCTTTACTGAAGATATCCAAAGCCTTAGGGATTGCCCGGCGTAATATCGGTTATGCCGGATTGAAAGACGCACGGGCGATTACGCGACAATGGATCTCCATCGAGCATATTGATCCTGACAGGTTAGCTCACCTCCAACTTGGCGGGATCGAAGTATGCCAAATCAAGCGACATGGGAACAAGATTAAAATGGGACATCTGGCGGGGAACCGTTTTATCATTCGGATACGCCACCTGGAGGTTTCGGCCGAGCAGGCGGAAACCCGCGCTACCGAAGCGATGGAGATCTTGTCCCGGCGTGGCGTGCCTAATTATTTCGGCCCGCAGCGATTTGGCAGCCGAAGGGATAATCAACTCCTGGGCGATGCGATTATCCATAGAGATGCGGAGAGGTTTATCGATATGTTCCTGGGCCTGCCGGATCCGGCGGATCAGTCGGTGATTTACGCCGCCCGCTCCCTTTATGAACAGGGTAAATTCACCGAAGCACATCAAGCCTGGCCCCATCATTATCACGACCAGCGTCGGGCCTTGCGGGTTCTCAGGAAAAATCCCGAGAATAAAACTCATGCCTTCAACGTAATTGATAAGAATCACAAACGGTTTTTCGTCTCCGCCTTCCAGTCCGACCTGTTCAATCAGGTGGTATCCGCCCGCATGCCGGATATTGACAAATTGCTATGGGGCGATATGGCATACAAGCACGAGAACGGCGCTTGCTTTCGGGTGGAGGATCCGGAAGCGGAGCAGCCTCGCAGCGATGCATTCGAGATCAGTCCGACGGGTCCCTTGTACGGGTATCGAACGGTGGAAGCGACGGGTCCGGCCGGCGCCATTGAAAAATCCGTACTCGAGCCGAATCGGTTACAGCGAGAGGATTTCCGACGCATGAGTTATTATCGCGCCAAAGGGATGCGCAGACCCCTGCGTTTCCAACCCCGAGATATTGCTATCCGTCGTGGGACGGATGAGCACGGGGAGTATCTGGAGTTGGAATTTGTCCTGGACTCCGGCTGCTATGCCACTACACTGATCCGGGAGATCATGAAAACCAATAACCTGTGAAGAGTGGTCAGAGGTTAGTGATGAGAGGTAAGACGGCAATAACGAATCATTGCGATATCGCTTTTTCCTTTTAAGTTTTCCCTTTTTCCATCTCATTATTGCCTTTATAATTTCGCCATGCTGAAACGATCGAAAAACGTCCGGTTTAGTCCGCTGTACCGTATGTATCTCGCATTGGTATTGATTTTCGTGGTGGTATGCGTCGGGATGGCGGGATTTGTAATCATCGAAGGGTGGTCCTTCCTGGATTCGTTATATATGACGTTGGCGACGATAAGCACCCTGGGAATGAAAACCGCTCACATCCCCGAAATATCTACGGGGGGGGAAATCTGGATCATGTTTTTAATCATAATCGGAATCGTTATTGCTATGATCGCCCTCTCGACCATCGCCGGAGTGGTAGTGGAAGGTCAGGTGCGTTCCATTTTAGGGAGACGTAAAGTGAGCATAAAAATAGCCTCCTTGCATAATCATTTTATCGTGGCCGGCTACGGCCGCATGGGCCATTCCATATGCGAGTATCTGCAACATAGTAACGCCCCGCTGGTGGTGATCGATCAAAATAGTGAGAAAACGGCTCAAGCCGAGCAGAAAGGATTCCTCTACGTTCTGGGCGATGCCAGTGATGAAACCATTTTGCGTTCCGCCGGCGTCGATCGCGCCCGGGGTTTGGTTGCCGCTCTCACCGGCGATGCGGAAAATGTCTTCGTCACGTTGATCGCCCGAGATCTGAACGAGAAAATTTTTATTGCCGCTCGCGCTGAGACCGTCGATAGCGAACCTCGCCTACTTCGTGCCGGAGCCAATAAAGTAATCTGTCCCCATGTGATTGGGGCCCGACGTCTGGCTAACATCTTAACTCGACCTGGTGTAGTGGATTTCGTCGATTTTGCCACGGAGGGAATCGACCTGGAAGCCGAACAGTATCTAATTACTGCCGAAAGTAAACTCGCAGGGCAATCCCTGCGACAAGCCAATCTGCCTCGTCAAGTGGGTCTGCTGGTCGTCGCGTTACGGGGTAAGGATGGGAAAACGAGATTTAATCCGGATCCGGATACCGTTCTGCAACCCGATGATACGATGATTGTCATTGGTCAAATTGGATCGCTAGCCAAGCTGGAAGAACACTACGAATAATGCTGATCGTATATTACATCTTTGCCGTTATTGTTGTGTTGGTCCAGTTTCCCATTCTGCTCGAGGCGTATCGACACTTTCATTACACGCGAAAAAAATATCGCCCCAAGCCCAGCGAGTATCAACCGAAAGCCGCTCTGATTTGTCCCTGCAAGGGAATCGACACCACCTTTGACCGAAATATCCAATCCCTGTTCCAGCAGGAGTATCCGGATTACGAAATCTTCTTTGTGGTAGAAAGTCGTGATGATCCTGCCTATGCACGTCTGCAAAAGATCATCCGACAGCATGAGCCGACAGAAGGAGTGAAGGCCCATTTGTCCATCGCCGGTAAGGCCGCGACCTGTGCACAGAAAGTGCACAATATCAGGAGTCTCTGCCGGGAACTGGGTGAGGAATTCGTAGTTTTCGTCTTTGTCGATTCCGATGCCTGTCTGAAGTCTCATTTCTTATTTTCCATGATCCACCCCCTACGCCGTCGCGAGGTCGGGGCTTCGACCGGGTATCGTTGGTATATCCCGGTCAAATTATCGCTGAGCAATTTTGTGCTGAGCGCCGTGAACGCCACGGTGGCATCTTCGTTGGGACCGCACGATTGGAATTGTACCTGGGGCGGCGCGATGGCCATTCAACGTGATATCTTTCTACGGATCGGTGTCCTGGAGGTCTGGCAAAACGCCTGTACGGACGATTTACCGCTGACCCGCGCGGTGAAAGACGCCGGACTCAAGGTCGCCTTTGTACCGGCCTGTTTTGTAGCCAGCTACGAGGATATGTCCTGGGGCCAATTCTTTTCCTTCGCGCGACGACAATTTCTTATCACCCGGATTTGTATGCCCCGTTTATGGAGCCTGGCCCTGATAAGCTGGGGACATTTTGTCGCAGCGTT
>CAZNQT010000394.1:0-5179 GCA_964574885.1 uncultured Pirellulales bacterium | reverse complement strand
GTTGAAGCCTTTCCCAGGAAATGGAAAACGTGTGAGTTTTGCCTATCCAGGTCTCATGAGGGTGTCGGCCTCGTTGGGACATATCCAGAGAGAGGGAGAGAGAATTTTTTAACGAACAACCAATCAGAAAAGAGCTAGTTCCTGTTGTGGGGGGAAGAATAGTGTGCCGCGGCTGTGTCAGCCATGTGGATTCATCGTGTGAAAGTTGGAAAAACATGCCTAAGCCTCGCGTAGGCATGCCCCCCTTTTTTTGCAACAGGAGCGAACTCAAGACGGGGACAAGAAAATCATGGCACGGCTTCACGCGGCGCTGTCTGTCGGGGGGCAGACAACGCCCGGTTTTTATTCCCCACAGACCCTAAAAATCATCCTTCCTTTACCATAGCACTTCGTTTAAATTATCATCTGTATAATTACTCATCCGAAACAAAGCATAGGGAATAGAGAAATGAAAAAAATACTGATTCCATTCCTGACTGGATTCCTGGTCTGCTCGTTCGTACTATTGAATTCCACCTTTAGTAAAAATCAGCAGGGGGCAAAGAGATTATTAATCGTGGCGGATGATCCTGCGCCGATGAAGGCTTTGACGAAAGGCTTGCAGACCAAGGGAAATTACACCATCCAGTATAACGAACAAGACGATCTGGCGGAGAATCTTTCTTCCTTTAACGCCGTCTTTATGTATATCCATGGCCCGATGACTCCGCGGACGGAAAACATTCTCATTCGATACGCCCAACAGGGCGGCAGGCTCATCATCCTGCATCATGGGATCGCCTCGGCGCGGGTTATGAATCCCGACTGGTTGAAACTGACCGGTATCTATCTGGCGCCGCGTAACGACCCGAAAAGCCCCTGGAAGGTCCTGAGTAATACGACCCACACTATGGTCAACTTACAGCCGCATCATTATATCACCTCCCACCAGGTCAAATATGACCGAACCATCGAATACGAAAGCTCTGATTCGCCCAGCCGACCGGGACGATTCCCCGCCCTTGATTTTAAGAATACGGAGGTATTTCTCAATCAGCAGTTCACCGACGGACGCGAAAAAACCGTATTATTCGGCTTTTATGCTATCGATCCGGACACGGGGAAGGAATATCGCCAGGACCGCGGCGGCTGGTACAAACCCGCCGGTAAAGGTTGGATCTTTTATTATCAACCCGGCCACCGCGCCTCGGACTTCGAGCATCCCGCCTATCTCCAAATCATTCTCAACACCCTCGCCTGGCAGCCGGGGATAATATAGTAAACTTAAAATATTCGACATGTCATTCCCGCGAAGGCGGGAATCCAGGATTGTCCGGCGTTGTGCACCCCCGTATGCGCGGGAGTAACCGCTTAAAAAACCCTCTGCACACAGCAGAGGGTTAACAATGGAACAAAAAAGTATTTATGATTTTTCCTGGTTGTGACACGCTCAAGCAGACTTGCACATACCGCCCGACAACTCAGGGATGTTCAATCGGCAGGTGTTTCGGGCAGTTTGTTTTTCTTGCGCAGTTCGTTGTCTTTTTTAACGGCTTCCTGGAATCCCTCCTCGGTCAACCGCAATACGTAACCGCCGCTGAATAAAACATTGCGATAGCCCTTATGGTTTCCTTTTCTTTCGTACGCTATTATCATATTCGCCGGAGAATGGTCATCTAAATCCACACCGCGATAAAGGTAAATCTCCTTACCTCCCCTGGCGCGGACGGCCGGACAAATAAGGGATTCTGACGGTACGCCTTCCTCATCCACCAATGGTTTCAGGGTGGGAGGATTCTTCCCGTCGTTATCGTTATGATACATCGCCAATCCATTTCCGATTCTCCTTAATTGGCGCGCACATTGGTCTCGGCAGATTTCTTCCTGAAAGACGGGAAGAATTGATTGGCGGATCTCATCGAAGAGGGAATCCATCTTCTGCGTATTTAAGGTGAGGACTACCTGCTCCTCCTTCACGCTGGGGCGAACACGGTCCAAAAGCCTATTCATCTGGGGCAACTCCTGCTGCACCTCAGGGATCGAACCGATATAAGCATAGAATTGATCGATAAAGTGTTTCAAATTCCGGGCGGCCTGGGCATCCTGTGATTTCGCCCTGACGTTGAGGGACATTTGCGGCGGTAAATTGACTCCTGCCGCCAACCATCGTATTCCTTTTGTCAGCGTCGTACTCGGTATCTCTCCGTTCGGCAGCGCTAAAGACGGCATCATCTCTTCGATCACCCGACGTTGGTCCGGTGTCGGCAGCAGTAAAATCTGCACTGCGGCATCGCCCGCCGCGGCAAAGGCGTCCGCCAGTTCCGGACGGGAGGCGACGGATAACCTTTGTATCCTTTCGATAGTCGCTTTCTCACCGACGACAAGCATATTTCCGATTTGTTCCTGACCGATTTCTCCGACGTCAAGCCCTTTGGTGACCGTCGCCAGCCAGCTCTTGAGCATCGGTACATCCGCACCCGGTTTCAAAGGCACCACTACGAAAAAGTAGGGAACATCATTCATACTGTACACGCCGTAAATTTCTTTTCCGCCCGCCTGCAGAAAGACCTGCTGCCATTGAAAGACCATCACTTTCGCCGCATTGAGGGGGACTTGTACCTCTTCCAAAATCGCTGCATTTATCTTGGAGTCATCCGAAAAAAATTCCAGCGCCTTATTGAAGAAGGCCCCTACATCGATCCGCGATACGTCCAGACGCGCCACCGCAAACGTCTGATCGTCGATAAACGGCGCGATCGTATTGGCGTATGGAACGGAGGTCGATTGTGTTTGTCCCCACGCCAAGCTGAACGATCCGAACAGAACCATACCGATCAGCGTTATTTTATATTTCCGTCGCATAATGAATCTCCTAACCGTAGTTCTCACTCTTTTTAATCCGCAGATTTCGCCCCTTGATTCTTCTTTTTTTTTCGTAAAAGGTTGTCCGTTAATCAATTTTTTAATTCTTTTTAACTTTTCATTTTTACCTTTTTACTTGTCCTCAATCCGTGCAATCTGTGAAATCTGTGGTTCCTCACTTTCGCACCGTAATCTCATACCGAAAACCCTCTTTGGATTTCTCCCCCTTCGGTGCGGGCCCTTCCAGAATCGCGATCCCGTTTTCCACCTTGTAGGGAAACTCCTTCCCGGTCATCGGATCCATCGGTAGCGGCACTTGGGTTATGTCCTGCAATCGGGATGGGAGCGTACCGTCGTGCTCGGCGGCGTACATGCGTATCGCCTCCACACAGCACAACGACGCTATCTGTCGCTGCGCCCGCGTCTGGACAAAATATACGCGATTCAACGCCGGCATCAGCATGGCGAAGGGAAAATTCAACATCTGATTCCGCAGCGATCTGGAATACGATCGTAATTCGTCGGTTGCCTGATCCAATCCCGGTTTCGCCTGCCAGTACGGCACGTAAAACCATTTATACATTTCCTGCATAAAATTTTGATACTCCTGATATTGCTGGATCAGGGCTACCTGGCCCGCCGGCATCGCCTCCACCTCCTCCCGCGTATATCCCTCTTCCATCAGTTTCCGTTTCGCTTCGGGATATAGAAACATCACAATCCCCGTCGCCATAGCGTTCGTGTGCTGATTATCGAACCCGCCCCCGAACTCGCCGCCAAAAAGACCCAGAATGTTATTCCACAAGGCGCGCGTCTGCTCCACGGAAAGTCGCGTCGTTTTGATCTCTTGCAACAACGGAAATTGCATTGGCAAAACAATGCTCTCCAGTTCCATCGCTTTCTGCATATCGACGTACGGACTCGGTAAAGACCGCAGCGCCCAGTACAGATTCGGCGAATCCGGCGCCTGGATAAATTGCTCCACCTCTTCCAACAATAAGTTACCAATGGCGATACCGACCAGGCCCTGAATGATCGTCGGCCCCTTACCCACGTCGCGCCCTAACGCAAGCCCTGTCTGTAAGGTTTTGATCGCTTCGGTAAATTTACCTTCCGCGATTTCTAGCTTCGCTTTTAGCGCCAGAATCCGCCCTAGGGTACGAAAATCGCTCAGGTTCGGCAGCAGCATGGAAAATCCGTCTTCCAGTGGCATCTCCCAGTGACACGTCTCTCGAATGGAAGCCGTTTTCAACTCTCGCAACGGTCCCTGAAGTGCATTCAGTACGTTTCGCACCTCCTCACGCGGCAGCTTGCTTATAGGCATATCAAACCATTCGTCAATTTTGTCGGCATAGTTCTCGCGGTATTCTTCCGGCAAAGTATTGGCCGCACGATAATAAAGCTGCGCCGAATTGCCTCGTTTCTGTTCCAATAATTCCGGCAGTAATTTATATTTTAACGCCGGGTACGGCGCCGGGGACGGCGCAATCTGCATCTGCACCATCCGCGGAGATTCCTCGTCGTTTTTCGGTTCGGCCGACAACGGGGAACCGACGACAAAGAGAGTGATAAGCAATAACAGTTTCAACCTGACATTTACGGTCATCTGTTTTATGATCTGTGAACCGTGATCTGTGAACTGTGAACCTAATTTTGATATCATGATTGGTCTCCATTAACTTGTAAGTTAAGCTTCCACCAACTCGGTTGCCGATTCAGCCGATAATCCTGCCACCGCTGCCCGCGTTCTACCGCCGGCCGCGCCCTCTCTTCCCGAATCGGCAGGGCATCCATCCCTTCGCTTAACACCTTGTCACGCAGTTTGACGTAATTCGCCTGCGATTGAAGTTGATACGGATCCGGTTGACCGGTTTGCGTTGCCCGAGGGAACGTCAGTTGGATTGACGATGCCGGTTTCGGGATATATACCAACTTTTCCACCTCCACCGTTTGCATTTGCGTCCCCGGTTGATGCAGCAGCGAGACGCCCAGCATCAGTGCCAGGGCCAGCGAGAGTATCGGCCAGGCCAGATTCCGTCTGCGCGCCGACGTTTGACCCGCCCGGTACATCATCCGATCCTGCTCGATGGCCACCGCCGTCGGCTGCAAACTCCCCAACGCCGATTCCAACTCCATATCCGCCGGTGTTAATCCGTTTTCATTCTTCATAACCATTACATCCTTAAGCATTAACCGCCAAATATATAAATATTCGTCATTCGTTTTTCGTCATTGATTCGCCATTCTGATTTCGTCATTCGTCATTAACTAAGCATATTTGTTGGAATTTTCATCAGTCGGGTGCCCTGCCCACGCAAATTCCATCACAGGCATGGCC
>CAZNQT010000393.1:0-5199 GCA_964574885.1 uncultured Pirellulales bacterium | reverse complement strand
CGACTGGTTATAGTGTAGCGGAACCCCAACTTGCGGAGGAGGTACGATAGTTTACGGTAAGAGATATTTATTCCTAACGAAAATCACGGTACGTAAATTCGGTAACCGACAGGTTGACCTGTCGAACGAAAATGAGTACATTGAAAGGCGGTAACCGTACAGGAGAAAGATGAATCGCCCAAAGTGAGGGGCAAAGCTTGAGGCTGCAAAACGACAAAGCATTCACCTTGATCGAGTTACTGGTCGTTCTGGCTGTCATCAGTATTCTTCTAAGTTTACTGGCGCCGGCGGCGCTGGAGGTGCGCCGTCACGCACGCGAAATCCAGAACGGCAACAACCAGCGGCAGACGGTCTCGTCGGTCACCCTGTATGCCATGGATCATCGGAATCGGTATCCCGAATCGGTCGCCACAATCGGTCAGTCCTGGGATTGGCATTGGCAGGAACCCATGATGATCACCGGATTCCACAAACGGACGCCACAGGGCCATCGGTCCCTAGCGGCATATCTGCGTAATTATATCCCGGATGCAGATACTGTATTCTGTCCAAATGCACCGCAGCGGTATCCGTATCTTCAGGAAGCCTGGAATGCCGGCGATGATTGGGATCACCCGGGCCCCATGACGCTGCCCCAGGATCCATTGGTCGGGACCTATTGCTTTTACTGGAATTACATTGGATATCTGCCCGATTATCCCTACCCGTTTCGCGGCCCCCACCGTCCGGATTCACCTAAAACCAAGGGGTACAGTACTCTGCTGATCAGCGATTACTTCGGTTTCGACCATTGGCGCAGCCGCGAAATGTTCGACATTCCATGTTATGGCAGTTGTGAGAATTTTCCCGATGCCATGGTCACCAGTGGAACCGAGGTCTCCTCGTCATATTGGTCCTGCCCGGGCGTGGATGATGACCTTATGCGGATTCCCCCTCCCAAAATCCAACTGCATGCCGGGTATATTGACGGCCATATCGATACGTATAATACGGATGAAGTTATTGAAATGAAGGTATCGCTCACTGCAGACGGCTCACAGCCCTATCCCGACGGCGTTGGACCGGGCGCCTTCTTCCTGCCCCGCGAGAGCTTCTACTAAAAATTCGAAATTGGATATTTACGTATCGAGTCGTGGATTCGACGGGCTTACTTTTCGTTTTCATTCGGTGTGAGCCGGATATAGGTTGGTTTGTCGCGATCGCAGGTGAGTTCGCCGTCCTTATACTCCAGTTCCACCACCTGGATTAAGCTCCGCCGGGCGGCATAGGGATCGTCCGACTTGGCGCCGGTCCTGCCGGGATGGGTGAAATAGAACAGATAAGCGCGGTCGCCGCTTACGACGACGTCCGGATGTCCGCCCTTGACCCGGTCGCCGGGGCCTTTGCCGGGTGTCTCGAGCAGATTGGTTTTTTGCCGCTTCCAGTTGAGACAATCTTCCGAGCTATAAATCCCGAGCCCCTGCCATACATCCACCACCATCCAGTAGCGCCCCTTCCAGCGAAAGACCTTCGGCCCTTCGCCGGGACGATCCCCGATCGCCTTGCCGCCGTCTTTCCAGGTGTATAAATCGGGACTGTCCGCATAGTAGATCGACTTGCGATCCACTTCGTTATTGTACCACATCCGCCACGTACCGTTCGGCAACCGCATAACGCACGCATCAATCGACCGGTCGGAGGAAAGTTTCAGCGTGGATTCATACTTCCACTTCAACAGATCCTTACTCGTCAGATGGATAATATCGCGCGGGTGCGACCAATTTTCGAAGGTACCCGGCACCAAGGTAAGGTACATGTGATAGACGCCGTCGTGTTCGATTACTTCCGGCGCCCAATGGGAGTAATCATCCCGGCCATAGTCGATCTGGGCCGTACCGCGGTACGTCCACGTCGCGCCCCCGTCCGACGACTCGGCTATCCCGATGCGCGTGCCGTGCACCCAGGTTACGCCCGGGGTATTCGGTACGTTCGCGCGCCGATTGGTGTAAAACATAAACCACTTTTTTTCCTTCCGGTTCCAGCAGAGCACCGGATCCGCAGCGCCGTCATGCACCGGATCACGAAATAAGGGTTTGGCCGCACGTTTCCCCCGTGGACTGGTTTCAGATTGAGCGGTTGGTGGAATGGCGTGCAGATTTGTACGTCCGGGCGCCAGACCGTCGGCGCGCGCCGTAACCTGAATTTGTCCGCTTTGCCCTTCAATGCTGCGCAGGATCAGCATAGCCTTGCCGTAAAACAATTTCCGGTTATTTGCCTGAAACGGTTCCAGCGAGAGGGGATTCCCGTTGCCGACGGCTGCGATCCGGGCTGGTCCTTCAATCGTAAACTGAACCATATTGTCAGCTAAGGGACATAATGTAGCCTTGGCATCCAGCGCTTCGACCAGGATATAACTCAGGTCCTCCCCGGTGGCGTCCAGTTTGGTTCGATCCGCCGTCAGCCGAATCGACGCCGGTTCACCCGCGGTCAGCGTGGCTTTGCGGGCGATCGCAACACCATCTTTGTAGGCGACGACTTCGAGTCTGCCAGGCTCGTACACGACGTCATTCCAGCGCAGGCGGTATTGGTAGGTCACGTCATAATACTCAGATTCGACCTTTTCGGCATAAATCCCAAACTCACGAACACTCGCCCACGTCTGCCGTGCCAATTGCTTGAATTCGATCCGTACAAACTGCGCCTCCGCTTTGACTTGATGGAAGGCCTGCCTGGAACCACCCCACTGCGGCCAACGGCTCGTCGGTTTGGTCACTATGGTCCACCAAGTGGAACCGTCGCTGGATACACGGACATCGTAACCGTAATTTTTTTCCTCCTTCTCGAACTCGATGGCCAAATAACCTACGGGCCGGATTTTTCCCAGATCAACCTGCAGCCACTGTGCGACAGAATCATCGGCAGCACACCAGCGCGTTGAGCTATCGCCGTCGAAGGCCAGAGCTGCTACGTTGCCCTTATTGGTTTCCTCGGAACTGGCAGTAGCAGCTTTTGCCAAAGCGAAATTGACCGCCTTTTGAGGCACCGAACCTTTAGAGCGTCGGCCGAGACTACGCCCGTTGAGGAACAACTCGGCTGAGTCGCCGTTGCTATAAACGAAAACGGGGACTGTTTGCCCTTCACGATCGGGCCAATTCCAGTGAGGAACGATGTGCAGAGTCGGCTCATCCGGACGCCAATAACTTTGGTACAGATAGTAGCGGTCCTTGGGGATGCCGCAGAGATCGACGATGCCGAAATACGAACCGCGCGCCTCCCGGGCAAAGGGAGTTGGTTCACCGAGGTAATCAAAACCGGTCCAGACAAACTCACCGGCAACAAAGGCGTCATCTGCCATCAGCTTAAACTCCTTATCCGGAATGTCGGACCACGGCGCGGCGTTAAGATCGTAGGAATCAACCTGGTGCTCCTCCATGGCATATTGCGTTTTGGAGTTGGCCAGGGGCAATTTGTAGAAACCGCGCGTGCTCAAAGCCGACGCCGACTCGCTATAGACGATCGGCTTGTCCGGAAAAAGCGATCGATAGGGGGCATACCGTCGCGCATAGTTCCAGCCCGTCAGGTCCAGCGATTCCAATACGCGCGTACCCACCGCCGAGGGTATATAACAACCCATTCCCACCGGCCGCGTGGGATCTAACTCGCGAACAAAATCTCCTAATTCCTTGACCTGTTCGCGTGCCTGGCCGCTGCGATTGCTCTCGATGTCGGATATCTCATTGCCGATGGACCAGGTGACGACGCTGGGATGGTTACGGTCGCGCAGCACGAAATTACGAAGCTGCTTCTTGTTATGCTCCACCAAGTCCACGCCTCGCGGACGATCAGACGTACTATTCCATTTATCGAAAGCCTCGTCCCATACGACGATGCCCATCCGATCGCAAAGATCGAGGACATCGGAGGCCGGCGGATTGTGGCTCGTACGCAGAGCGTTGACTCCCATGTCTTTCATAATTTCCAACTGTCGCTCCATCGCGCGACGATAGAACGCAGCGCCCAGCGGTCCCTGATCGTGATGCAGATTCACGCCATAGAGTTGCACGCGACGACCGTTGAGATGAAATCCGTCGTCGGCGGTAAATTGAAATGTACGAATGCCGAAAGTTGAGGTATCGCTATCCGAAATCTTGTTGTTCCGGCGAACAATCACCTTGACGGTGTACAGTTTCGGATTCGTAACGTCCCAGCGCTGGGGATTTGTTATTTCAAACGATAGTTCCGTAACGCAGGCGCCATTGTCCGGGATCGTTTCGTTCTTACTATCCATGGCCACCTGGCGACCGTCCGGATCATAGAGTTGTACCTCCGCGGTAACAGAGGTCTCGGCAGTCAGATGATTTTCGAGTGTAGATCGGACCTGAACCGTTGCGGCGGCGTCGCTTACCTTCGGCGTGGTTACAAACGTCCCCCAGTGTGCAACATGCACAGGATCGCAGATCGTCATCGTTACTTTACGATAGATGCCCGCTCCGGGATACCATCGCGTGCCATGTCGGCGCGTATCGGCCTGAACCGCAATGACGTTGGACTCGCCAAACTTCACGTACTTCGTAGCATCCACACGGAACGACATATAACCATAATCCCACTCGCCGGCCAGTTGCCCGTTGACGTACACCTTCGGAAACGCCATCACGCCGTCAAAATCAAAATATACCCGCCGACCGCTATCACTCGGGTCTAACTTAAACGTTTTGCGATACCAGCCCACGTCTTTCCAGGGTAATTTACCCGCATACCCATTTTCATCGGCGTTAAAGGGACCCGCAATCGCCCAGTCATGCGGCAGACGTATCTTCTTCCACTGGGAATCGTCAAAACCGGGCTGCTGCACCTGTTCATCTTGTTCGCCGAGACAAAAACGCCAATCCCGATTGAAGTTCTCTACAGCACGGTCGGCATTAGAACACGCGGTGAACAACATAAACTCTGCAAGTACTATAACGAAAAATTTTCTTATAATGATTAGCTGCATGTTCCGTAACTCCCTAAATCGCCCAGCTTACGGCATACGTTTGAGTCCTTCCCAGCGTACTTTCCATTTTCCGTTGTCTGGGAACCCGGGCGCGGCTCGGTCGGGACAGCCATCCCATCCCGCTGCCATCATCGCCACCGCGGTAAGCAAACCGCCGTTTCCCGGTAAGTACAAAGGCAGCCGAGACGATTGATAATTATGACCATTGGTTAAATATCGGTTCT
>CAZNQT010000392.1:0-5213 GCA_964574885.1 uncultured Pirellulales bacterium | reverse complement strand
TCACCCCTGCGTAGGCAGGGGCAGCCATCCAATTTCCCTTTCTCGCAACCCACAACTATCCACTTCTTGTCTTACCTTAAACCCTATTTATTGTGCCTTTTGACCTTTTTCTGATTAAAAATTTCTCTGTGACCTCTGGGGCCTCTGTGGCTAAAAAATCAATGCTAACATAATTGGACCTATTATTCAATTAAAATTTATTGCATTTTGGTGTGTAAACATAATTGCTTTCCTTAAAAGAGCTTATAGTATCCAGCCTATATGAAAATGCCCTGGTATGCAAAATCTGTCATCCTGAGTGCCCCCGCTATGTCTTAGCTACGCGACGTCGAGTGCGGAGAATCGCCTAAATGCGATTTCTCGAAAACTTTGGCTTTTTTTTCAACCAGGAACGAGGAACCAGTAACCAGGAACCTTTTCTCACTGTGAACAGGGTCTGGCTATAAATATATGGAGATTGTCGATATACATACTATTTTCATGGCCGATCGGTCCCCCCTCCCAAAATTGGGTTTGTTTTGTAAAAAGGGTACAACAACTGTAACTCCTTATTTGACAAGGACTCAGATCGCCCTTGACACCTTCTGTTAATTCCTTACAATTCCCGGAGTTATGAACCGTATAGGATGTCGTAATCTGGAATGGACCGATCTGAGCTCCAACGCCCTGACGCTGGTAATGCTGGCTCTGGCGGTGGGGGGGATGGGCTGCTCGAAACCCGTTGCTGTCGCCCCTGAGCCGTTGATTGTACAGGTCGAGCCGGATCGAATTTGGCAGCTCTGTCAGGCGGAATTGAAAAAGCGGGGATTCCAACTGGACCGCGTCGATCGCCGCAGCGGCACTATCGAGACCTATCCCCTGACTAGTGAGCAATGGTTTGAGTTTTGGCGTCAGGATATTGTCACCGATCGCGATCTGGCCGAAAGCTCTCTACATACCGTTCGCCGAAAAGTATCTATGACGGTCCTGGCCGCGCCGGAGGATCATTATTGGTTGCGATGTCGGGTAGCGGTCGAGAGGTTGTCGGCGCCGCTGGAACTGATCAGCGGACAGGTGCGAGTGCGGGATATTTTCGGCCAGGCGGCGGGCAGGATTCCCACGCCGGCGATCAGCGAAAGACGTAAAAAACAGCCGCCTCAATGGCTGCCGATTGGGCAGGATCATGCCTTAGAAAACGCGATCCTGCAGGACATCCAACAAACTCTCGATCGAGAGCCACATGGATAATCCGGAACCAACGCGTATGTCTGGCGCCCATAATCCCCGACCGACCAGGCCTTGCAGGTAGTACCTTTTTTTATATAATAACCGAACAATAGTTGGACGCATGAAGGCGGCTAGGCCATGAGTTTGGAGGATAGGGGCGAAGCTAAACATAGTAACTGAGGCCATTTACACCGGGAGCAGAATAATTATGGGTGAATACTTTTTGGGAATCGACCTGGGCGGGACCAACGTCGTAACGGCTTTACTGGATCATTCCGGGCAGATGGTCGCCCAGGATAGTTTTTCCACCCTCTCCCATCAGGGTCCCAGGCCTCTCGTAGAGCGCATGGTGGCTTCCTGCAACAAGCTGATCGAAGAAAAGTCGGTCAACCGTGAGGATGTCAAGGCCCTCGGGATCGGCAGTCCCGGTCCGTTGTCGGTCGCAGAGGGGACAATTATCAATTCTCCCAACTTAACCGGTTTTGTGAATTTCCCATTGCGGGCGGAGTGCTCGGGCAAGCTGGGCATCCCTGGCGTTTTGGATAATGACGCCAATGTAGCCTGTTGGGGCGAATTCTGGTTAGGGGCGGGCAAAGACGTTACCGATATGGTGATGTTTACGCTGGGAACCGGTATCGGCGGCGGCATCGTCTGCCAGGGCGAACTGGTGCATGGCAGCGAAGACAATGCCGCGGAACTGGGCCACATGATTATTGTACCGGACGGCCGACTGTGCGGTTGTGGTCAGAGGGGGTGCATCGAGGCCTATGCCTCCGCTACTCATACGGCCAAACGCGCCGAGGAGGCCCTAGCCGAAGGTCGTAAATCCACCTTGCAGCAACTATTCCGGGATAACGGCGCTGTCTCCTGTAAAGACATATTTGATCATGCCCAGGCCGGCGATCCCCTGGCCAATGAAATTGTCGATGGTACTGCCAAGGCCCTCGCCCAGGCCTCGATTAGTATGCGACATATCACCGAGCCCCAGGTGGTCGTTCTTACAGGCGGCATGATCAAAGCAGGGGACTTTCTCACGAAGAAAGTTCGCCGTTTCTTTGACGAAATGATCTGGACCCTCAAAAAAGAATCAATGGAAATTCGCCTGGCGACGCTGGGAGGCGATGCCGGCTGCATTGGCGCCGCCGGCCTAGCTCTGCACGCCTGCGAGAAAGGCGATTTACCCCCCGTAGGCGCCTGATTCAATTTAGAATAGTCTCAAACAACCTAAAACATTCGATTTTGAATTAATATTGCGGTCACATTGAGTTTTTTAATGTCGGTGTCAATTTCGTGTTGCATAAATCTATTGCCTAATCCCGTGGTACAGATTAGAGTGTTTCTGTCAGACCTGCAGCGATGTTGGTTGCCGCGGGTGCAGCTCGATGCGGGTTTCTTAGCAAGAATCGAAGTGGAGATTGCCATGAAAAACACAAATCGAACGAGTGCCGTTATGGTATGCTGTGCAATTCTGATCAGCACAGGCTGTGTTTTCGCCCAGAATTGGTCTCAGTGGCGAGGTCCTAATCGGGATGGCAAGGTTACGGGATTCACCGCGCCCCCGCAATGGCCAAAGGAATTGACCCAGAAATGGAAAGTGACGGTGGGTGCGGGCGATGCCACGCCTGCCTTGGTGGGTGACAAGATTTATGTCTTCACCCGACAGGGAAACGATGAGGTCACCCTGTGTCTCAATGCGAGTAACGGAAAGGAAATTTGGCGAGACCAATATGCGGCACAGACTGTCACCGGTGCTGCCGGTCGGCATCCGGGTCCCAGAAGTTCACCCGATGTAGCGGATGGTAAGGTCGTCACCTTGGGCGTCGGCGGAGTCCTTTCCTGCCTGGACGCCGCTTCCGGCAAACTCGTGTGGCGTAAGGATCCATTTCCCAAGATCGTTCCCAGGTTCTTCACGGCCATGTCGCCGATTATCGTCGATGGGATGGTCATCGCGCATCTTGGCGGTCAGGGCAATGGGGCGATCATCGCTTACAATCTTGCGGACGGTTCCGAGAAGTGGAGATGGACGGCTGAGGGGCCGGAGTATGCCTCCCCCGTCCTCTTAACGGTGGCGGGCACAAAGCAGATTGTCACACTGTCGGAGAAACACATTGTGGGAGTTGGCGTAACCGATGGTAAACTGTTGTGGGAATTGCCATTTGCCCCCAAGATGAGAGCTTACAATGCCGCCACCCCGATTGTCGATGGGCAAACGGTAATCTACACGGGCGCGGGGCGCGGCGCCAAAGCCGTAAAAATCGAGAAACAGGGCGATGGCTTTGCCGTTAAAGAGCTTTGGAGCAATCCCGATCTCGCCCCCCAGTTCAACACGCCGGTTCTCAGAGACGGTTATCTTTTTGGCCTCTCCGACCGCGGCAATCTCTACTGCATCAACGCCCAGACCGGCCAATCCGCCTGGACCGATACGGCTCGATACGGAAGAGGATTCGCCGCCATCGTCAGTGCCGGTTCCTCACTCCTGGCCCTGCCCAGCACCTCCGAACTGATCGTTTTCAAACCGGACGGTAGTAAATACAGCGAGATCACACACTACAAGGTCTCCGATACGCCCACCTATGCGCATCCGGTCATCTCAGGCAACCGCATTTTCATCAAGGATCAGGCGTCTTTGATATTGTACACGCTCTAAACCCGGCAGCCGATAAACTGTGGTCGAAAAGATAGAGAATAGTAAGTAACAATCTTTTCGACATAATTATAGGTTGTTCCTTGCCAGCGTAGATATTATGGTCTATAGTAAGGGGATAGCCTGATGCTTGGCCCTTGACGAGTGAATTTGGCTATGAGGGACGGTTTCGCCCTCGGCCCGGATGTGGCTTTCTGGTTCCGGACGGATCTCCGGTTATCCTGCCACCGAGGCCGATGACGCTTTTTGATGGATTATGAGTTTAAAAAAATTTTGACTGACGGACGGAACAGAAAGGATTCTACTGATGGCTGACCATTTTGCCGATCGGGTGACGCAGACGATTCAGGATAAAGGTGTGCCGATATGCGTCGGGATCGATCCGGTGTATTCCAGGCTCCCGAAGAAAATCATCGAGCGCAAGGACCTTAACGATGAGATGGACATCGAAGCGGCGATCGATGCGATTTTTGAGTTTTCCACCAAGGTCTTAAAGATTGTCGCGCCCCACGTTCCGGCGGTCAAGATCAACAGTGCCTTTTTCGAACGTTATCTCTGGGAGGGGATCGAGTGCTACTATTCCCTGATCCAGGAGGCAACAGAATTGGGTTTGGAAGTCATCGGCGATGTCAAACGGGGCGATATCGGTTCGACCGCCGAAGCCTACGCTGACGCCCACCTTAAGAATCCGGAATTTCAGGATATGGATGATATTGACGCGCCGGATGCCATCACGGTGAATGGCTTTGCCGGCCTGGACGGTATCCGACCCTTTGCCGATATGGCCGCCGAACAAGGTAAGGGGATTTTCGTTTGGATTCGGGCCAGCAATCCGTCCGCAGCATCGCTCCAGGATTTTTCCAACGCCGAAGGCAGGAAATTTTTTGAACTCTTGGCCGAGCAGGTCGCTACCCTCGCCGCCGAATCGCAGTATATGGGCAGTTCCGGTTTCAGCAATGTGGGTATGATTGTCGGCGGTACCGCCGCCGAACAGGCCCGGCAACTCCGCGAACAGTATCCGCATATTTATTTTCTCGTGCCCGGTTACGGCGCCCAGGGCGCCACGGGCGCCGATTGTCTCCAATTTGCCAAGGAAGGCGGGTCCGGAGTTTTGGTCAACGCCTCACGTTCGATCATCTATGCGTATGATCGGGAACAGTATCATGAACGCTTTGGCCCCGATTGGCAAAAGGCTATCGAGCAGGCCTGCCTCGACATGAAAGCCGAGATGATCGCCGTCGTACGCGGACAGCAACCCCTAAATACCTGAGTGCGAAATAATCTCTCACAATCTGGCGAGAATCATTTCACCGCAAAGCGGGTACTGATAATGGGACTGGGCAGTTTCGGAGGGGGCCTGAGC
>CAZNQT010000391.1:0-5215 GCA_964574885.1 uncultured Pirellulales bacterium | reverse complement strand
AGAATTTAGAATTTAATTATGGGTGGCATGGACAAGTTCTTACTTGTCCATGGCGCTCACGAGGTTTAGCCCCCGGTAGAGTGGCAGCCACCGAGTCTTCGAGGTGGATGGCGAATGTGGCACAGCCGCCCTCGGCTGTGTTGGGTGGCGCCGCCAAGCGACGGGTGCCCTGAACCTTTGTTTGGAATATTGGGATTTTGAACCTTGGAATTGGTTTCGGATTTAGAGTTTAGAATTTAGAATTTAATTATGGGTGGCATGGACAAGTTCTTACTTGTCCATGGCGAATTGGAAAATCCTGGGATAATATGCGAATGCAAAACAAATTCGACATCAAGTTATTAGCCATGGACGTGGACGGAGTCTTAACCGATGGCGTCATCGTCGTCCATCCCGATGGCAGCGAATCCAAAAATTTCCATGTCCACGACGGCGCCTGGATTCGTATCTGGAAACGCATGGGACGGAAAACCGCCATCATCACCGGACGCGAATGTCCCGCTGTCGAGTGCCGCGCTCGCGACCTCGAAATCGATTACATCTACCAAAAGGCCTGGGAGAAAAAAGAGGTCCTGGCACAACTGGTCGAAGCATCAGGCATCCCCCCGGAGCAGATCGCCTATATCGGCGATGACGTCTTTGATCTGCCCGTTATTCAGCGGGTGGGTTTTTCTGCCTCCGTCGCCGACGCCAATCCGGAAATTCGCCGTGTGGTTGATTACGTCACCCAGACCGCCGGTGGCCGCGGCGCCGTCGCCGAACTTATTCGATACCTCCTGCGCAAACTCGACCTCTGGGACCAGGCCATGCTAAAATACCGTACTTAAGCACCCGCTGGTAAGCGGGGGGCGAATACCGAGTGCATTGTTTGTTTGTTTTGAAAATTGAAATTTTGAACCTTGGAATTGGTTTCGGATTTCCTATTGAATCCGTGTAATCCGTGGTTCCATTTTTTTCTTGCCGTGAACTGTGAACCGCGAACCGAGAACTAAATTTACTGTGGACGGAAGACTGTGGACTGTGGACTCTGTTTTTACCCTAAACCCTAAACCCTAGACCCGACAAAACGTATGAAAAAGAAAATTATCCTGCTCTCCACGACCTTGATTATCATCTTTGCAGGACTCTTTCTCTATCAACGGTTCATTAATGTGGGATCGTCGGAATCTTCCGCCGGACCGGATTCTACGCCGACCTTTCACGAGGTCTTTAATGACGATGACCAGGTCGATATTGTGGAGATGCCCCAGGGAGTCGGAGTGGGCAAAACGGAGAACTTGGTCTATGTACGCTTGAACCGAAATGGACGATGGATACAACGATTCAGTTTCGCCGAACGATTGCCCGGGTTGCCGGGACAACTGAAATTCAAACGGCCCTGTATTCAGATTCGCAGTAAGGATGAGCGGATTACGGAAATCACCGCCCAAACTGCGACCGTAGATGACGAAGGCGACGAAGGGCAGATGCAGATCCCCAATAGCGGCTTCCTGGAAAACGTACAGATTAAAATGTATCGTCTGCCCAGGGATATGGTCATTCCCATTCCCCTCAGTCGCGAAATCTCCTCCGGGCCGATGGTGGAGATGGAGGTGCGACTCGACCAAACCGTTCGGTTTGACCGGGAAATCTCGCGACTGCAAAGCACCGGAAATTGTATCGTCAGTAGTAAGTTGTTCGGTCTCGAAGGTTCCGAGCTGGTTTTGGTCTATGACCAGAACAATGAACGATTGCAGGAACTGGCGGTGCAACAGATCAAGCAATTACGGCTGGCACGCCGGTCGATGCCGGCCAGGATGACTCCGACAGATACGCTGCCGGCAAATACGACGACCCCGGAACCTTCCGCCGCTAAAAAATCAGCCCAACGTAAGTCGGCCACCTATCACTTTTCGCTCTCGAAAAACGTTGCCATCGAACAGCCGGTGAATAAGGAACTGATACGGGCGGACCGGATTGACGTCTTCGCCGATTTTGATCCGGAGCTGTTTAAATCACAGGAACCGAATTCCCTGAATCGAAGCAGGAACCAAAAAGCGGCGCCCGGTGATTCTGGCAATCCGCCTTCCCGGGAAAAAACCAGTGAGATCTTTCTCACCTGTGACGGACCGCTGCACATTACTCTCGCTCAGGACTTTGAGCCGACCCCGCAGGCGGATCGCTTGATCTTCAGGGCCTCCGGAAAACCCGTTCAAGTCTTCAAAAACGGCAAACTGACTCTCGAAGCCGACGCCATTACCCACGACCACACCAGACAGATTAGCGAACTCTTCGGCTCAACCGATCGGCCCGTGCGGATGGCCTTAGCCTCGCAGCAGTGGGCCACCGCCCAACGAAAGGTCACTCTCGATCCCAATCAAAATCTGGGGGCTATGTTCGGACCCGGTCAGGTCGAGTATATTACCGATCCCAATGAACCGCCCGCCATCATTCTATACCAGGATCAACTCTTGGTCAAATTTACCAATCTCGCCGGGGCCCTCACCGAGGAGCAGACTAACGAACCGGACTTTGTCGATTGGATTGCCTTCAAAGGGCCCATAAAAGCCCACGCCAAAGACGGGAGCATCCTCGCCCAAAAGAAAGGGAAACTCAAGTTCTTTATCCCTCCGACTAATAATCAAAGCAATCCGAGTTCCCAATATCCGAAACTGAATATCGGCATCGGACCGATTCAATTCCTGGAACTGTGGGGCGATGTCGTCGCCCGCGATCCCGATAGCAACTTCCGGGTTGCCGACCATCTCGAAGCCGCCTTCGAGTATATCGATCTCAATACCTCGCGGATACGCTCCTTGGATGCCTTCGGGCCTCTCCGCGCCGAAGATCCCAATTACATTATTGAAACCAGGGATAAATTGAAACTTACCTTTGACTCGAAAATCCCGTCCCCAAAAGCGCCCTCCCCTCAAAAAGAAGCGAAATCGCCCCAATCGCAGATCGGCTGGGGTTTCGACCAGATCCTCGGGTCGGCAAATCTTCTCCAGGCCGTTGCCGAAGGGGCCGGGGGAACCTTGTGCTTTACCAGTAAACAGGACGAATATCAGGTCATGGGCGATCGCGCCGTGGGCGACGAACCCAATCAAATTTGGACCATTACCGGGATGCCCGCACGCGTCATTGGCCTCGCCGGACAGGGGCGACTCGAAGGGAATAAAATTACCGCCGATCTTCTCCATAAAATCTGTCGCGTCGCCGGACCGGGGACGATGGACGTCGTCATGAAAGGTGATCTCCTGGGTCGGGAGTCCAGCCAACCTATGCCCATGCACGTTGCCTGGAAAGACGGTGTCACCTATAATCTCGACGAAGGAAACATCGTTGCGAAAAACGTCAATGTCCGCCTCGAAAACCAGGACTATACCAGACAGGTCACCTCCCTCCAATGCCCCGCCGTCACTATTGAATTGGATACGATTTCCTCCCCCGATAGCCCCAACGAGTTATATGCCAAACTGGACATGGTTTCCTTTCTCGCCCATGGCGGTCAAATCCGGGTGCGCCGTCAGGAGTTTGACCTGAACGCCAATCGGCTTCTCAATGATCTGGATATGCTTACCCGCAATCTTCGCTTCGACAATCGCTCGCGCCTCTTGCTCGCCGACGGGCCCGGTCTCATCGAAGTTAATAATTATAGATCCCGTCGGTCCGGGGAAAAAACCCCGCAGGATCGTTCCGTCAATCAGGCCCTAACGGAAATGTTTGGCTCCTCCGGACCGGCACGTACCCTCCTCCGCTTCGGGCGTCAGATGCGCTTCGCCAAAGATCCCAACGAACTCCGCTTCGTCGGTGGCGTTGCCCTCGACCACCTTCCCCTTGCCAAAAACCTCAAACCCGATCCCGACTTTCTGCGCAGGATGCCCGGGATGCGAAAACTCGATTGCAACCAACTCATCTTGATACTCGCCGATGCCAATTTTGGGCCGCCCAAATCCGCCGAAACCAAAATTACAAAACAAACCCATTTTCCAAAGGCGTCTAAGTCCACTGAAAATAAGAAGTTACGTAAACTATCCCGGAGTGACCCCCAAAATGAGGAAAATTCCTCGGATTTGCTCCAGACCTTTGAGGCGGTTCATCGTGTGACCGCTCTCGGGCGAATTTTCGCCGAAGCGGTTTTCGCCGATGGCGCCCGCCATTTCTTCGCGGGTGAAAAACTGACCTACGATACTCATAGCCAGGATATCATCATCGAGGGCACCGACGCGGTACCGGCCTATCTGGATCAGATTCAGTGTCGCAGCGTCCGATGGAATCAGGAAACCGGCGCCCTGGAAGCGGACAGCTTAGGGCCCAGCGTCCTGGCCGGTTCGTATTGAGATTCCGCCGCAAAGCGGCTTCGTCGAACTCGGTCCAGAATTCCCTTAACTTCGACGTCAGGTTTTACCCAAAAATTGATGAAAATTGATAAATTTCTACCGTCGGCGTTGCCTTTAGCGTACGGGAGGGGAATAATCCTATAGAAAAAGCTACTAGTTTTACTGCTGTTTGAATTGTCTGGGAGAAAGAGGGAAAGCAAGGAGAAACGAGCAAGCAAAAAACCGGATTGGCATGAGGGCTTTTTAACCAGTGTTTTTCGAAGGGAAGAGCGCCCAGGAGGAACAATGAAGTAACTCGTGGGCGTGAAATCATACTAACGATTGACCCGCCTGAGCCCGGCAAGAAAGCAATAACCAAAAACTTAAAAGGCTGCTTATCCTCATGCTGATCCGGTTTCCGCTTGCAAAGGGAGAAACGAAGGCACGCAGCGCAAGGAGCGAGAATATGAAATCCCCGCATCCCACTACGCAGACGCTGGTGGAAAACAAAGAAACGTCCCTGGTCCCGATTCCGCAGCGTCGTGCGACGGATCGGAATCCCGGTTATTGGCAGACGCTGGATAAGGCGCTTCATCTGCTCATTCAACAGGAAGAATGGTTATTAGGCGACGCGCTGGCGCAGTGCAACCGACTGCTGGCGGAATCCCGGGAACAGGTCGAGGAAATTAAAGCGTTGTTTGAGGAAGGGGATTAAACAGTTCTCAGTTCTCGGTTCTCAGTGCTTAGATGAAAAAGAGGGTATAGGGTAAAAAAAGTTCACGGTTCACGGTTCACAGTAAAAGGGTAGATGAGTAAATGGGTAAATGAGTGGATGAGGAGTTTATGGTTTGCGGTTGACGGTACGAGAAGGGATTTTTCACGTCATTAAATTTATGGTGTGCGAGGCACACACTGCC
>CAZNQT010000390.1:0-5246 GCA_964574885.1 uncultured Pirellulales bacterium | reverse complement strand
GGTTTCGCCTTGTTCGACTCCAAGGTTACCGACTGGGACGTTGTGGACGCCACTCCCTACGGCAAGGACCTCTTAAAACCCCTCGCCGACGCCTGCCGACGCCATGGTATCAAACTCGGCTTCTATTACTCCCAGGCCCAGGACTGGAACCATCCCGGCGGCGCCGCGGCCGGCGGTCATTGGGACAAGGCCCAGGACGGCGATATGGACGAATATATCAAAAACATTGCCGTCCCTCAGGTAAAAGAAATCCTGTCCAACTATGGCAAACTGGCCGTCCTCTGGTGGGATACCCCCGTCAACATGAACAAGGAACGCGCCGACATGCTCCTGCCCCTGATCCGGCTCCAGCCCGGCATTATTACCAACAATCGACTCGGCGGCGGCTACCAGGGTGATCTCAGCACCCCCGAACAGCACATCCCCGCCACCGGAACTCCCGGACGCGATTGGGAAACCTGCATGACCATGAACGGCACCTGGGGGTATAAATCCTATGACCACAACTGGAAATCCACCGAAACCCTCATCCGCAACCTTGTCGATATCGTTAGTAAGGGCGGCAACTATCTGCTCAATGTCGGCCCTACCTCGCTAGGCGAAATCCCTCAGCCCAGTATCGACCGCCTCAAGGAAATCGGCAAGTGGATGCACGTCAACAGCGAATCGATTTACGCTACGACCGCCAGTCCCTTCGCCAAGCTCGCCTGGGGTCGCTGTACCAAAAAAATCAAAGGCGATCGCGCCGTTTTATATTTACACGTGTTCGATTGGCCTTCCGATGGCAAATTGCTCGTACCTGGTTTGAAGACGAAAGTCAAAAATGCTTATTTCCTCGTCGGCGATCAGAACATCCAGATTTCCACCAATGAAGATGGCGTGATCCTCGGCGTACCTGCCCGGCCGCTCGATCCCATCGACACGGTTATCGTCCTGCAACTGGAAGGCGAACTCAAAGTCGAAAAGATTCTACCCGGACAAAAAGCTGACGGCACCCTGGAACTTCCCGCGACCCTCGTGGAGATCCATAATGAAGGAGGAGGCCAGGCGCCCCAGATCGAATCCAAATACGGTAAACCCAACGTCGGTTTCTGGACCGATCAACGCGACTGGATCGAATGGAAATTCAAGATCGATAAACCCGGCGCCTTTGAGGTTCTCGCCGATATCGCTGCCCCGACCAACAACAGTCAATTTACTCTCAAACTCGCCGACCAGACTATCGTGGCCCAGGCTGCCAACACCGGCGACTATGCCAAATTCACCGAACAAAATCTCGGCCGGATCAATATCACCAAAACAGGGAAGTATAATCTCGAAGTCCGACCCAAACCAAACCACTGGACCCCCATCAACCTCCGACAAATCACCCTCAAACCCCTAAAATAATGTATCGATGGGGTGATGCGGACGTTCACGGTTGAGTAATGAACTCGCTGCGACGTCCACTTTATGGGTACGCAATGAAATAATAATTGATTCGTTTATAAAATTGCCGGCAAAATTGACTTTTTGAGAAAGGCTTTTTATTTCGAAGCCAGGAATTCAATAGGGAAATTTTCATTCGACATTCTCCACACAGGAAATCATAGACTTCTTCCGGCTGCGTGCCATAGCATTCGGACCCGCCTATACCGTGTTCGAAAATAATGATGGGCTTATGAGTTTTAATCGTGTTTTGTGCGCCTCGTAAAACTTGCAACTCAGCCCCCTCTACGTCGATTTTTATTAACGATACTTTTTTTACCTCGTGCTGCGAAAAGATATGATCAAGAAGGTCTGTTTGCACGGTAATCTCGATATCCTCTTCCTCGGATCGATCGTATTGTCGTTTTTTTAAACCGCTATATCCTGGATTCGTAATTACATAATTAAAGAACGATTCTCCTTTTTTATTGCTGAGGGCTACATTATAAAGATGAATTCTGGGGGAAGAAAATTCCTGGTTGAGTTTTTCGTAATAGCGGGGAAGAGGTTCAAAGGCCCAGAATTCGCCCTCCGGACTATATTGCATCATCATCTTGAGTACGGCGCCTTCAAAACACCCTATATCGATACTTACGGAATCTCTGGACAATGCTCTTTGGATTACCAGTTCCGTAAGTTTGTCGTAATAGGCGTTTTGGCTGATTCGTCTGAGTTTCCATTCCCACTCTATAGGTAAAACGTCTCCGGCAATTTGAAAGATAATTTTCCTGAATATTTTGTTCATGTTAATACGAACTGCTCATCGGCAGATAAAACGTGCCATAGACCGGGTTGGGCATACTGCCGTCCGATGTGATTGAAATCTGCAAGGGCGTGACGTGGCCGGTGGTATATTTCTCCACGTGCCCATCGACAAATCCTCCCCGGAGCCGGATGTCGAGGGTGTCGAGTGTCACACTGCCGTCATCCTCCAGGCGGTACCAGTACCCCGAAGACAATGCGGATCTCGGTACGTTTCCTGCCTGCTGGAATTTTTCACAACTAATATACGCTCCCTGACAGCGCCAGTTGTCATACGCCAGTGTGTCGCTGACCAGGAGCGTACTCTCTCCTCGACTGTGCCAGGTCGTTCGGGGACCCCGAAACGGAGAACCGCCCGTGGATCCGATATAGCCCCAATAGAAACTATAGGATCCAAATAAGGGATCGAAGACTCGTTCCGTTTCCGGATTATCCCAGTTATCGCCCGCCTCCCACGCCTCGGCCATATACGGATAGACTTCGGGAACATTCGGACAATATAATGCTTTAGGATCGTCGATATAATTATAAAGATAGCCGCTCATCGACCGGTGGGCGTGCAAGGGCTGCCTTTCGTAATAGGTGATCATCGTCGTCGGTTCCACCCAGCTCCAGCTCGACCCCCGCGAACCGATGGTCGCCGCCGAGGGAGGAAACCGACCCCCATGATCCAACGCGTAATAATGTAAACCGGATACGATCCGTTTTTGATGGCCCGTGCCCCGCAACTGCCGGGCCCGATCTTTAGCTTGCTGCAACGCCGGAACCAGCAGCCCGACCAACACCACCAAAATGGCGATGACGATCAGCAACTCTATCAGCGTAAAGGCTTGTTTCCGGGCACACACCACCGGGCTTTACCTCCGTCATATTACCTTCGAACACGCTTATTGTACGCAGAAACAGATTATCTTAATGTACCATTTGGAGATGATGATGTCAATAAAATTTTACGGAAAACTTGCCTCTGCTGCTTTGCGGGGGATCGATCGTCTTAGCACTCACAACTCACAACACACAACTATCCACTCGTTCACTCCACCAACCAGTAAGGGGCGAATTGGTCGGCATCGAGATATTTTTCCCGCATCTGGTTTTCCGCCAGCATCCCGAATCCCTCCGCATAGCGCGTACTGGCGATTATATCCAACCTGATGGTACGATAAAGATACAGGTTGGTCAGGACGGAATCTCCTCCGGCGATCCCGCCGTAATAATCAAATTGCATCACGCCGATCTCATAATGAATCTCGTTACCGACTACCTGCACGGCATATTCGAAGTGGGCGTCGGCATCGATCGTTTGTCCCAGGGCCCACGTCCCCCAGTAGCCGCCGGTGGTATTCGGCCCTACCATGTAATGCTGAGCGATACCATAGTTGCCGTAAAAGCCCGTTCCGCCCGCGGCACTGCCCTGACTGTGAATTTCGATCCGGTCGCTCGCTTCCCAGAATTCGTAGGCATCGGTAAAGACGTGATCCGTATCCGTTACGATCACCGCCGCATAGACCTTATTCGTAAATGCATCCCAGCGAAAGGCGACTTTCGCTTCTGTGACGTCATTGGGATCGCCGATATTATAAATCTGGTCCAGATAGATCCACTCTGTATGGGTTGTCCATTCGCTCAGATCCCCGTCCACCACGGCCACGCCGCGATGAATATGACGGGATCCTTCCAGCGTATAAGATTTTGCATCTGCCAGCCATTGATTCGTCGTGGCGGCGAAGTCTAATAAATTCACCGTTCCGTCGAAATTCAAATCCGCCGCTAAGGGCCAGTCGTTCCGACTCGCATACGCTGTACTCCCGTACGCCCCTATGTTCACCCGCGCGCCGTTTGGCATCCGCTCATTGCTCGCATCTATACTCGGATCGCCCGCATCGATACACGGACTCGTCGCTTCATCCAACACCCATAGCCCTTCTTTCCCGCCGAAATCACAAGGGTCCACCGGCTGGTAGCGACCTCGTTCGGAAAGCAAATGGAAATCACCTTTCGCTCGGTCGGCAAAATTCGGGTCCGCCGAAATATTCCCAATACCGCTATTCCCGTCCTGGATGCAACTGTACGTTGCTTCGCAATCAATCAAATCGCCGTAGGTGTTGTTCCACAGGATGCTGTTGCTGATATGAGGATGGGCCGTAATGTCGGCCATGATCCCGTGATCGTTATCCGCCACCGTGACGAACCGAATGGTCGGCGATGTCCCCACCGCTTGAATCCCGGCATAACAATTGCGAATGACGAAATTCTCCAGTATGCTGTCCGGTCCTTCCCCGCTGTAGAATGACACCGCGTAATTGCTCTCGGCCTCTAAGACCGCCGCATCCGCCGCACTCCGCACTGTGATCGCCTTGCCCATGAAATTGATTGGAATCTCATACACCCCCGGCCAGACTAACACCGTTTCTCCATCGATCGCGGATATGATCCCCTTTTGAACCGTATTATACGCTGACGCTCGTTCCCGCCCGTCATTGGTATCCGCCCCATGAACGGTATCCACATGCCAGAACGAATCCTCTAAAAACAGTATCCACACCGCTCCATGATCCAATCCCCCGTCGTCATCCCTGTCGGCGCCCACAACGATATCCGTGATTCCGTCGCCGTTCAAATCGCCTAGATTCGCTATGTCGATGCCGAATTCATCGCCGTCGTGAAGAATACCCTGAAAATTCCCCTCGACGTCGCTGATCTTTCTCTGTGCCTTCACCGTACCGTCGCTATCGAGAAACAATAACCAGACCGCCCCCCGGTCTTGCCCGCCGTCATCGTCTAAAATCGCTCCTACCGCCAGATCGCTGATCCCATCCCCGTTTATATCCCCAAGAGATCCAAGACCCGTTCCGAAAACGTCCAGATCTTCCAAAACGCCGGTAAAATTACCCTCTAAATCGCTGATCTTTTGCTCCCTCTTGACCGTACCGTCGGAATTCAAGAATAAGATCCATACCGCCCCCCGTCCCGAACCCCCGTCGTCGTCCCCGAACGCCCCGACCGCTAGATCAGTG
>CAZNQT010000389.1:0-5282 GCA_964574885.1 uncultured Pirellulales bacterium | reverse complement strand
GCGTCGCCTCGATCTGCTTATCCGTCGCGCCACTCCACGTCCAGTTCTCCGGCGTCCAGAACCAGTAGTAATCCAGTGGATGTGTCCTGGCGATCCGTTGGAACATCCCTTCATATACTTCCTGTACGGTCTTAGGGTCTTTAGGATCTTTACCGAGAGACTTGAGGCGTTCCTGCAATTCCTTGGGGATGATTAACGGCGTCTCGGTACCGATACAGGTTTGTATGCCGAGCTTACGGGCATAGGTAAAGACCTCGTTCAGGCGTGATCCCATGCGATGGAACAATTCATTCTTTTCTTCCTGAGTTTTCGGCCACGGCGTCACGCCTCTCATGTATTCCTCACCGTAATCATCCCGGTCAAACATTTGGGCCGCACCGAAACGGTAATCGCTTGTATCGGTTTTTTGATAGCCCCAGGTACCATTGTGCGTGGTGAAATGTCGCGCAGGATAACTGAATTTGACCTTGCCGTCCGGCAGGATATCCTGCGGCAGCCCGATCCAGACAAGCGGCTCCGGTCCCACGCCGCCCTCCGGGTAGGTATGAAAACCGATAAAATTCATGCCCAGCTTTGGCAACTGCGTCAGATGCGCCTTGTAATCGTCCGGTTCCCACCAGTCCGGCCCTTCCGGAAAATCATGAAACGGCTGTATCCCTCGCAAGGCAAATAACGGCTTACCTGTTTCTTCAAGTGTAGGTAGTTGTAAGGGGACTTGCTCGTCGGGGACCGTATCTCCATGCAGATAAAATCGGATGCCGAAGTGTTCCAGAAATCGATAGGTTCCGTACAACACTCCTGAATCGTCCCCGCCAATGATATATGCGATTCCTCCGTCATTCTTTAGGGGAGAGCTCTTGATAAGATATTCTTGCGAGTCAAGTGGAATGGATTTTCTTTCCTCTTTCAAATAAGTTTTTTTTCTTTTCCCGATTACAATTTGATACTGTTTGGCCGGGAACTCGCCGGTGTATTCTTTAATGGATAACAGCTTGCTGGTGCGAAGATACAGATATCGACGTATCTCTTTCGCTGCTAAAACCTCCGCATAGGAAGCATCCTCTGGCTGATAAATGACAATTTCCGGTATGGACCCGAATATGAAATCTGATCTTGTAGGTTCACAACCGTACCAGCTAATACAAAATCCTATGAACAAAATGACCGATAATCCTCGGGGCATGATAGGCTCCTTTCGAGATTGTTTCACAGTATTGCAAGCAGTACCATTGTAGGATTGAAATACCTCCCTCGTCAATGAATGAAACCGTTCCATTCGACCGATAAATATATTGTAGAAATGATGCTTGTGAACCGATACGCAGGCTTGTAGTATAGCAAAATTTAGTCGATGGTATTGGAGGGTGTCCCTCTGAGGATCGAATATGAATATTATGATTGATGGAGATGAAGGCTTATGGCGGAAATGAATCCGTCCCGATCGGGCGGTATCTTGAAACAGGACTTTACCCGGTTCCTTAAGCGGCTTGGATTCCGCGAGGAAACGTTCCTCATCCTGCTGGCCTGTGTGATCGGAGCGCTGACCGGCCTGGGCTCCGTCGGATTTACCAAGCTAATCGGATGGGCCCATTGGTTTTGTTACGGCGGCGGCGAACACCAGGGAATCTATGACGGTCATATGATTTTCCTGGTCCTGCTGCCCGCGGCCGGGGCGCTGCTGGTCGGCCTCATAACCTATTATTTCGCCCGCGAAGCCAAGGGCCACGGTGTGCCGGAAGTCATGGACGCCATCGTCAGCCAGGAAGGGCGCATTCGGCCCCGCGTCGCTGTCGCCAAGGCGGTTGCTTCGGCGTTTACCATCGGCTCCGGCGGTTCGGCCGGGACCGAAGGACCCATTATCCAGATCGGCGCCGCGCTGGGGTCGGCTTGTGGACAATTTTTCCAGATCGCCAAACATAATCTCTCCGTCCTCGTGGGCTGCGGCGCAGCCGCCGGTATCTCGGCGATCTTCCACGCCCCCATCGCCGGCGTATTGTTTGCGCTGGAAATCTTCCTCCGCGAGTTGAATTTCCGCACCTTCTCGCCCGTCCTGATTGCTTCGGTCATCAGCAGCGTTGTGGTCAGCGCCATACTCGGTACCAATGACGCTATTTTCCCCATCCTCAATCCCGAGGCATATACGTTTCAATGGTTTGAATTGGGCAACTACGTTGTCTTGGGGTTGCTGTGTGCCTTAGCCGGGATCGCCTTTGTCAAATTACTTTACGCGATGGAAGATTTTTTCGACTGGCTCAAGGTTCACCCTATTGCCAAACCCATCATCGGCGCGGCGGTCCTGGGATTGTTAGGCATCTTAAGTCTGCTTATATTGGGGAAAAGCCATATCGGTGAACCTTCCATTTTCGGCAACAGCTATCCCATGATCGGTAAATGCATTGGGGCCGGGACTGCGGAAAATACCGGTACCCTGAACCTCACCATCGTAATCCTGCTGCTTCTTTTCGTGGTGAAATTGGGGGCCACCTGCTTAACCCTCGGCAGCGGCGGCTCCGGAGGCGTCTTTGCACCTTCCATGTTCCTGGGCGCCACCGTGGGATACGCGTTTGGTCTGGTGTTGCAGAAACTCGGCATCTTCGCCGAAATTACACCCGTTACCTATGCTTTGGTAGGTATGGCCTCGGTCGTATCGGCTACGACCCATGCTCCCATGACCGCCATCGTGATTCTCTTCGAAATGACCCGCAATTACAAAGTGATCCTCCCTGTCATGTTTTCCGCGACGGTCGCTTTAGCCGTCGCCCAGTTATTATCCCGCGATTCGATTTATACCCTCAAACTCCGTCGCCGCGGCATCCACTACGAAACCCGGGTTAATACCGCCATTCTCCGTCGTTTGAATGTCCGCATGGTCATGCAGCCGCATTGCGTGGTCGTCCAACATGACACGCCGCTGCAGGAGGTGATCAAAAAAGCCGTCGAAATCGAAACCGCCGATTTCATCGTCGCCGATCATGAGGGACATTACCACGGCTTACTCATCGCCAAAGATTTGCGCTCTACGCTGTTGCAGCCGGAGGCGGTCCCGTTCCTCGTGGCCGAAGAACTCGCCCACAACAACGTTCCTACGGTCAGTCCCGAGGAATCGCTGGATAAGGTCCTGGATATCTTTTCCCGCCTGGAAGTGAACAGCCTGCCGGTCGAAAATTCGCACACGCACGAATTCGTCGGTCTGGTCACTCGCGCCGCCCTCATGCGCCGTTATCAACAGGAACTCCAAACCGGCCGATAAGAAAATATCTAATCCGCCATTGTCGGCTCTTTCGCGATAGTTCTCGAACCGACAAACCAACGACGAACCGTCAAGGCCAATATCCCCGCCGTCATGGTCAGCACCAAACCATCTGCTATCGCCAACGGGATCTTACTCGTATCCCCGGACCAGCAGCCGGGTAGGTAACTGTCCACCAACAGCCACACCATCATCGTTAGAGAGGTAGCCAGCATAAAAATCGCCGGCGCCAGCGTGTACCAGATCGCTCGACCCCGATGCAGCAGCCAGGTCGTACCCACCAGCAACGCCAAAGCTGCCAGCAACTGATTCGAAGAGCCAAACATCTTCCAAACAGCGTTGTATCCATTTGTTAATGCCAACACCAGCATCAAGCCTACTGCCAGTCCGGAATTCACCCAATAATATTGTAAAAAACGCAGACCTTTCCGTTTGATGCCGGAGGTGGCGATTACATGTAATTCCTGGGGTTCCCCCAAATGGGGCGGTTCCTCAATGGCCAATCCGCCGGAGCCGGCCACCTCCAATGCCGTAGCGAATTCCGTCTGGGGCCCTCTCGCCGCCGAGGTGGTTGCTCCCCCGGTTTTTCCCGCAAAGACGTCATAGCGTCCGAAGAACGTCGCCCAGCCCTCTTCGATCATATATCGCGTCAGGCGAATCGCCGTATCCAGGGTCGTTACCAGGAATCCTTCCAACAGTAGCATAGCCCCCACGGCGCCCACGGCCACCGGCAATCCTAGACCCACATGCGAGGTATTGCCCACCGCCATGGCAAAGGTCAGCACGGCGTTGCCTTTCGCCTCGCTGGGATAGCAATATCCCTTATATCCGGACATCGAAAGACCCACGATCAAGGCACTGACCACGCAGACCGCCAGCAGACTCTCCAGCAGCATCGCATAATACCCGATCCGCCGGGCCGCCAACTCGTTACTCAACTGCTTACAGGTAGTCCCGCCCGCGCAGAGACTGTGAAATCCGCTGACCGCCCCGCAGGAGATAATGACAAACATCGCCGGCCAGCCGGGACCCAGTTTCGCGCTGGCCTGCCCCCAGTTGCTGAACGGAATATGACCGGCATCCCCCATGGCGCCACCCCCTCGAATCGCGGCGGCGATCACCGAAACTACCAGAAATACTATCCCCATATAGAGAATATGTACATTGATGAAATCCCGGCTTTGCAAAAATAACCATACGGGCACCCCTGCCGAGAGTAAGACATAAATACTGACGCCGACCTTCCAGCCCAGCGGACTGACTGAAATTGGCCAAAGTATTCCGATGACAACCGATCCCGCGCAGATCACTACCGCCAACATCGAACAGATCCAAACCGGTGTCTTCCGCTTCAAATACAAATACCCCACCAGGGGGGCGCAAATCGTAATCACGATTACCGATGTAAAGGCAATCCCGCCGATAACCGCGTGAGGCTCGATTTGGCCCGTAAAGGCGTGTTTGGCCATCTCCACCGGAAACCAGCTTTGGTCAGCCGAAAGATGCAGATCCGAAAACGCCACCTTCGAGACCAGCGCCTTGGCCGACAAATCCAGGAACGCCGCGCAGACCAGCGCTAACAGCGCCACCAATAAAATCAGCATCATCACAAAGGCGCCTTGACCGATGTACCGCCGGGCGATCACCGTTAAATTTTTACCTCCTTCCCGCATCGCTAAATAGGTCGCTACGTAATCGTGTACCGCTCCGAGAAATATCGCCCCCAGGACCAACCAGAGTAGCGCCGGCCCCCAGCCGTAATAAATCGCTAATACCGGCCCGATGATCGGACCGCCCCCGGCGATCGAGGCGTAATGATGAGCAAAGACTACCGGTGTTTTCGTCGGCACATAGTCCCGACCGTCATTGATGAGAGAGGCCGGCGTGGGCCGATCCGACCTTTCGCCTAACACACGCGCTATCAAAGGGGCATAAAACCTCCCCCCCAGAAACAGCAACCCCCCGCCCGCCAGGATAATGAATAATACCGTCATTGGGTGTCTCCATATGGATGAATGACCCATTGGCTCGG
>CAZNQT010000388.1:0-5286 GCA_964574885.1 uncultured Pirellulales bacterium | reverse complement strand
CATCCACACTTACTGTGCCTATAATCCGCAGGAGTTCCCCATGCCTGCGGCCCCGACGCCGGATATGGTCTCACCCGCTTTTGAGCACCTGCTTGCTTACGGCGATATGGAGGAGCTTACCGAAGAGCAACTCGCCGAAGCCGTCGAGATCGATCCCAGACAAATCAAAGGTCTCGGCCCAAGCCTCCAGTCCCTGCTCGCCCTGCTCGAGGCCCGTAAACGGAAAATTTTATCCACCTACGAAACCCACACGGTCCTTCATGAAGCCGACCGTGCGTATCAAGATGCCGCCCGGTGTTCGCAGGTACAAATACCGCCCCGGATTCGCAAGCAGTTTCTCCAAGCCCTTCGTGACGAACAGATTGTCGATTTTGAAAGGCTCTGGTACCGCCTCGAGCAGCGCGGTGGATTCGCCCGCCACGTAGTGCAGTTGATGGACTGTCTCGGCAAAAAGTATATGATCGAACAACTTGCCTCGAAATATTCCTTCACCGGCCGAACGCCCATGTCGATCGAAAAAGCCCTCGAGATAAAGGAAGAACTGGAAACCATTGACCGATTGATCGAACAACTTAAAAAAGCCGCCAAGGATGCTAAGATATACCTGGTTAATATGGACGAGCTGGCTCGCTTTGCCGACGAGGAACAACTGGACGAACTGCAGCAGATACAGCAGCAGGTCCGGGAAATGCTCCAGCACCTCGCCGAACGCCAAGGTCTAAAAAAACAAGGCCGAAACTATAAACTCACCCCCAAGGCCATGAAGCTCTTCCAATCGAAACTGCTCGACGAAATTTTCGCCGACCTGCAAGCGGCCCGCTCCGGACGCCATCAGGTCAATATCCATGGCGACGGATCCGTTGAACTGCAACGTACCAAGCCCTACGAATTTGGCGATTCGTTAGCCAACCTCGATGTCACCGGTTCCATGACCAACGCAATGGTGCGTGACGGCGCTCGTCTGCCCATCCGTATGAAACCGGAAGACATGGAAATCCACCTCACGCGCAACACGCCTAAATGCGCCACCGTAGTCTGCATGGATATGAGCGGCTCCATGCGGTACGCCGGTCAGTATATCAACGTTAAACGCATGGGCCTGGCCCTGCACGGCCTCATCCGCTCCGAATATCCCGGCGATTTCCTTGAGTTCGTCGAGATCCATACCCTTCCCCAAAGACGACACATCTCTGAGATCCCCGAGCTACTGCCCAAACCGGTTACCATTTACGATTCCTACGTCCGCCTCAAAGTCGATATGAGTCAGGACCGCATCACCGAGTTTGACGTACCTCCTCACTTTACGAATCTCCAGCAGGGCCTGCGCTTAGGACGCCAACTCCTTCAGGTCCAGGATACTCCCAACCGCCAGATTATCCTTATCACCGACGGCCTGCCCACCGCTCACTTCGAAGACAATTGGCTCTATCTTCTCTATCCCCCGCATCCCCGCACCGAACAGTTCACTCTCCGCGAGGGGCTGCTTTGTAAGGAGCAGGGCATCACGATCAATGTCTTTCTCTTATCTAACTGGGCACAAACTCGGGAAGATATTCAATTCTCCTATAAACTAGCGGAAGGAACTAACGGCCGCGTCTTCTTCACCGGTGGCAACGATCTCGACCGCTTCGTAGTCTGGGATTATGTCAAACACCGCCGCTTCATTATAGGGTAATCTTAATTTCTGTATGGGGAACCATGTATATACGAATTTTGTGGTTGGATTTTTAATGCCGTAGAATCTCGAATAACAATTCCAGTTGAACAAAGTCCAATTTTCAACAACCTGACTACACCATAAGATTTTTAACTTTACGCTTTTGCGGGGAATGAAGGTAATGGTCAATCGACTCCGATGAACTGAATTCGATTTAAAAATCAATGGATCAATAATTCAAATGGCCATCTGCCTCGTCAGTACCGCTGGTTCTTACAGGTCGTTCGCTGTTTTTTACGCAGCGAAAGCCATAGATGTCATACCCAAAACAGATATCTGCACGGCCGGGATTCTCGTAATAACGATAACCGGAGCGGCAACTCTTGGCGCTGAATTTCCAGGCCCCGCCACGGACTACTTTGTTCTGACCTTTTTGGGGCCCCCTGGGATTCTCTCGGGGAGATTCCTGATAATAATCCACCTTATAGAAGTCGTTGCACCATTGCCACACATTGCCGCACATGTCATACAATCCCCAGGGATTCGGTCGCTTTTTACCGACGGGGTGCGGGTGCCGGCCGGAGTTCTTTTTGTACCAGGCATAGAGGGGGAGGTTTGAGGCATCATTCCCGAAAAAATAATCTGTCTGAGTTCCAGCCCGGCAGGCATACTCCCACTCTGCTTCCGTAGGCAGCCTGTATCCGTTCGCCTCGAAATTGCATTGCCAGGTCTCCGGGTCATAGCAGGTTTCGAGCCCCTCCAGGCGAGAGCGCTGATTGCAAAACTTTGCGGCCGCGGACCAGCAGATTTGCTCTACGGGATTTTCGTTGTGTTTCCAGCGGGAAGGATTCTCGCCGCAGATTCTCTGGTATTGTTCCTGAGTCACCAGATATTTATCCATATAAAATGGGCTTACGACAACTTCATGAGGGTTTGCATCCGGCTCCTCCTGGGTTCCCATTGTGAATCGGCCGCCGGGAAGTTGAACCATCTCGATGGCGCCTGCCGAGCCACCCTGACTCGAAGTCTCCGATTCTGCCTTTGGCTCCGTACGTTTACAACCATGCAGCAGCGGCATTGCCACGAACAGGATTGCTACAGATACTATCTCATGTCTCATATTATTTGTTTTCCGTTCTACTCTGCCGTACTTGAAATTACTTTTTTAATAATTTGGCCAGATCTCGTAGCCGTCGGGATTTCGTAAGCACTCTCTGCAGCGTCTTCTGACCTCTTGTGCCAATGCCATCGCCTGAGGCAGATTGGCACAGCCGTATCCCGCTTCCTGAAACAGTTGCCTGGTTAAAATATGAAACTGGGCCAGAAGGCTGTCCTGGGCGCCGCCCATGCCTCTCCATTCTTTGCAAAGTTCGAGGCAGGTGGTAAGATTCTGCGGCGATTTCCTGAGGGTAAGAGCTGTGGTTTTACCTGCAAGAACATCTGCGTATTCCAGAGATTTCAGATTCTCTTTCTGTGCCTCGTATTCCTGCAGTATCTGCTCTGCCGTCTCCGTCAGACTATCTAGAAAGGGCTTCTCTTCACTAGAAGTGCGTGCTGACGCGCGGAGAAATTTAATCATGTCGCCGGCAAAATCTCGGTATTCATCAATTCGTTGTAAATGACATTTGACGAAATAGCGCATATCTTTTACGGCGCCCTCGATATACTCCCTTCTGTTGATTTCCTGCCCCGCTTGGAAGACGGCCTCTATCGCCTCGGTACAACCGCAGGTGCAGGCGCGGCGAATGCCCGCGGCGCCCCTTCGATGATGTGTGCGTAATCTTTGACCGCTAAAGTCGAATATCTTGTCGCAGCTCTGCCGTCCCAGAGTGGCCTTCATAATATCAACCGGGGTAGAGATCGAAACAGGGGTGTTTTTTCCTTCCAGAAAATAAACGAGAGATTCGCCTTTCGGCGGCGCCTTCTTACTCAAATGATAAAAGGCCTGGTCTCCGTCGAACCAGACAGGGTAGTTGTACCTACCGGCCGCCCCACGCCAGATCGGCCCTTTGGTCTCTCGGAACGCGTAGGTGGTTATCCCCTCGCCTTCGTACAACTGGGTTATCCATTTTGCCGGGAACGGCCTTTTCCAATCGATGGCCACATCTCTCTCCAAAAAGGAGAGTGTTAGTTCTTCTCTATGCCAGATGCCCGGCTTCTCCAATAGGGCCAGATATAAACTCCGTCCATCGGTGTCAAAATCAATTGACTCGATGAATTGATCTGCTTGCCCTTGTTTGCCCAATCCAAGACGTATCTGTTGCTTTCCTTCCGGCCAGGTCAGGACCAGTACACGGTTTTCTCCTTTTAGCAATCCCAGGAAAAGATTTTTTGCCGGAAGACAGAGGGTATTCCCCGATGGATAGCGCCCATGCCCGTATATCAGGTCGTCGCCGATGAAACTGGGTACGATGCCATATTCAATGGGGCTTAGGAGTCGAATTCCCATCTGGCGCCGAGCAGGTTTGAACGCGACAATCTCGTCCTTTCCAAGAGAGAGCACGGCCGATACATCCGGTACGCCGGTGGCCGAAAAGGAAATCTCCAGTGCCGCCTCGTCTCCGGTATTGCGCAGGATTTCGCATTGGCTGATACCGGTCGGTTTTTTCTTCATTAGAAGCGGGGAAATTGCCATAAACGGATTATCTGGATTGGTTTTAGAAAAAACAATCACGCTTCCTGTTTTCGACCACAAGACTGCTGTCAGGAAGCTATTCTCAATTACCGCATCCCCTCCGAAGGCGTATTTCCTGCCATAATAACCCGGATCCGAGGATGCCTTGGACGGATCGGTTTCGAGCGTCAGAAGATCGGTAGGCACAGCTTTCCAATCGGTTCTGTCAACGATATCGATCCGGTTGCTAAAACGTGAACCCGCGTCCCAGATCACGACATTCGGGACCGCCTCCTTCGGTGCTGCCGACAAGCCGGTAGTGACAGTCGGAAAAATCATCACTGCCCATCCATATAAAAGCAATTCCGTCCTTCGTATATTCAAATATGACTTCATATTCCGTGTTCCTTCCAGGAGATGTCGCCGTTGTACAGTCGTATATTCCACTCGTTAATTAGAAATCGTAAGCATGTAAACAAAGCGTTCTCAATTGAGAAGGCGATTCATACTATCATTATTATTGTACTGACTCGGTGCTACTTTTCAAGAGCAATTTGTTATGGAAGCCTGGGACGTTCTTGCGCGTTTACTGATTCAATGCCGGGCACAGACGGGTATGAATGACATTTTTTTTCTTACCAAATTTCATGACTGTTTTTGTCTGTGGGAGATAAATACAGGGAATATGCCGGAATCAATTTGATTGTGGTAGCAAAACGGATCCGGTTCGCGGGGACGCAGTTTTTTTAACCGCTTGATGAATCACCGTACGACGAAGGTTATATCCCAGCATCGTGGAAGCGACCTCATAGCGCGCCGCCTGAGGCCCTTTGCTGTATAAGCAATTGTTTTTAAGCTCCCGCACCTTGTCGGGAAAGTAATATTTTTCAACCAATCCGGCGCAGATTTACTCTGACGCTTTTGGTTCTTTTTTTACCATGATGCCAGACTCGCAGATCAGGTTTTCGAGGTAAAAACTTAATGTGATAATAATCACTACCTGTATAGCGAATAG
>CAZNQT010000387.1:0-5290 GCA_964574885.1 uncultured Pirellulales bacterium | reverse complement strand
GACTTACATATTTACAACTGGGACGACTGGGCCCAAAAGACCATTAAGCCCCCCATGGCCATCGGGCATGAGTTTGTCGGCGCGATCGAAAAAATCGGCTCCAACGTCCATGACTTCAAGCCCGGTGACCTCGTAAGTGGCGAAGGACATGTGGTTTGTGGTCGATGTCGGAATTGCCTGGCGGGCCGAAGACATCTGTGCAAAAAACCAATGGGCGTAGGTGTCAATCGAGATGGCGCCTTTGCCGAATTCCTGGCGATCCCCGTTACCAATGTCTGGTATTGTGATCCGAACATCCCCATGGATGTACTTAGTTGTTTCGATCCCTTCGGCAATGCGGTTCATACTGCCCTGACGTTCGACCTGGTCGGTGAAGACGTTCTGATTACCGGCGCCGGCCCGATTGGTTCTATGGCTGTCGCGGTGGCCAAACACGCCGGCGCCCGCCACGTCGTTATCACCGATGTCAATCCCTACCGGTTGCACTTGGCGAAAACGATGGGCGCCACGCGCACGGTGGACGTTCGCACGGAATCCCTTGAGGAGGTAGTAAAAGAACTGGATATGAAAGAGGGATTTGATGTAGGCTTGGAAATGTCCGGCAATCCGGACGCCCTGCGCAGTATGTTGGCGAACATGTGTCATGGTGGAAAGATAGCCCTACTCGGCATTTTACCGGAAATGTCGATCGATTGGGATTATGTCGTGTTTAACGGTTTGACCATCATGGGAATCTACGGCAGAAAAATGTATGAAACCTGGTACAAGGTAACCATGCTCATCCAATGTGGCTTGGATATTTCGCCGCTCATTACCCATCATTTTCATTATACGGAGTTTGAGAAAGGCTTTGAGGTAATGCGTTCGGGACAATGCAGTAAAGTAATTCTGGACTGGACCAACGAATAATTATATATTCTCGTTCGGCGAATGGAGGAACGCGATATGTTCGATTCCATGAAATCCTATTTGCTTGAAGAACTGGATCAAATAAAAGCGGCAGGCCTGTATAAACCGGAACGGCTGATTACCAGCGCCCAGGATGTAAAAATTACGGTTCAGGATGGCGCCAAAGTCCTCAACTTCTGTGCCAATAATTATCTCGGCTTGGCGAACCATCCGGAGGTCATTCAGGCCGCACGAGACAGTTACGACCGTTGGGGCTATGGACTCTCCTCCGTACGGTTTATTTGCGGCACTCAGACAATTCACAAACAGTTGGAAAAAAAGATTTCCGAATTCCTCCGGACCGAGGACGCCATCCTCTACTGTTCCTGTTTTGATGCCAATGGGGGATTATTCGAAACGTTATTAACCGCCGAAGACGCCGTTATCAGCGACAGTTTGAATCACGCCAGTATCATTGACGGAATCCGCTTATGCAAAGCCCAGCGTTTGCGCTTTCAGAATTCCGACATGCAGGATCTGGAGGAAAAGCTCCGGCAAGCCCAATCGGCGCGCTTCCGTCTCATTGCTACTGATGGCGTTTTTTCCATGGATGGAACCATTGCCAAGCTCCGGGAGATTTGCGATCTGGCCGAAAAATATGACGCCCTGGTGATGGTCGATGATTCCCATGCCGTGGGCGTACTTGGCGCCACCGGCCGTGGCACGCACGAATATTGCCAGGTTATGAACCGGGTGGATATCATTACCGGAACTCTGGGCAAAGCCCTGGGAGGCGCCAGCGGCGGTTATACCAGTGGCCGAAAAGAAATTATCGACATCTTACGACAGCGATCGCGCCCCTATCTTTTTTCCAATACCCTGGCGCCGAGCATCGTCGCCGCCTCTTTGAAAGTATTGGAGATTCTTTCCACATCAACTTACCTGCGCGATAAACTCCAGGAGAACACTCGCTATTTCCGTAAACGAATGGCAGAGGAAGGATTCAATATACTCCCCGGCGATCATCCGATTGTCCCGATCATGCTGGGCGACGCTGTGGTGGCCCAAACTATGGCCGAGCAATTACTGGCAGAAGGTGTGTACGTCATTGGCTTTTCCTATCCGGTCGTTCCCAAGGGCGCCGCCCGCATTCGTACGCAGATTTCTGCCGTCCATTCTCGGGACGACCTGGATTTCGCGGTCGAAAAAATGGTGAAAGTGAAAGCGAATTTAGCAATCTAATAAATATGCGTACATAGTATGAAAATGAAATTTTCTAAGTTTGGCCATAAACTAAGCGGTCGATCCGGAATCAAACAACTCATGGACGATCTCGGGCTGGCGCTCGCGGGCAACAAGGATATGCTCATGCTCGGCGGGGGCAATCCCGCCTTGATTCCTAAAATCAATCAACGGTTTCAGGAGATCATGCTGGATATGATTCAGACGCAGCAGAATCTCGATCGAACCCTGGGCCTTTATGACGAGCCCCAGGGAAATCGCCAATTTATTAGTGCATTGGCCGAATTACTCCGCGAAGAATTTCACTGGTCGGTTCAGCCTGCCAACATCGCGCTCACCAATGGCAGTCAGGCCGCCTTCTTTATGCTCTTTAATTTGTTTGCCGGCGCCTTTGACGAGACTTCCCGTCGCAGGATCCTGCTCCCCTTGATCCCCGAATACATCGGCTATGCCGACGTCGGGGTAGAGGATGACTTATTCATTGCCCGTAAACCGAAAATCGAATTCCTCGACGATCATCTTTTTAAATATCATATTGATTTTGACAATCTGAATGTCAGCGCTGACGTGGGAGCTATTTGCGTATCCCGGCCCACTAATCCTACCGGCAATGTCCTCACCGATGGCGAGATCGATAAACTCATGAGATTGTCGCGCGAGCATCATATTCCTTTGATTATCGATAATGCCTACGGCACTCCCTTCCCCAACATCATCTTTACGGACGCCAAACCCATTTGGGATGAAAATACGATTATTTGTATGAGTCTTTCCAAGTTCGGTCTGCCCGCCACCCGAACGGGAATTCTGATTGCGCCCGAAGAGATAATATCGGCCCTGGCCGGCATGAGCGCCGTTTTGAACCTTGCCCCCGGAAGCATCGGGTCCGCCCTCGCCTTGCCTCTGGTGAAAAGCAGGGAAATGATCTCCTTAAGCAAGGAGGTCATCCGCCCTTATTACCAGAAGAAAAACACTGCCGTCCGACAACTCATCCTGGAAGAATTGGCAGGACTGGATTATTATATCCATAATCCGGAGGGAGCTTTCTTTCTTTGGCTTTGGCTCCGCGACCTGCCGATTACCTCCCTCCAATTGTATGAAAGGCTCAAACAAAAAGGTGTTCTCGTCGTCCCCGGTAATTATTTCTTTTTCGGACTTCACGATACGTGGAAACACGCGGACGAATGTATTAGAATTTCCTATGCCCAGGAGGACAAGGTCGTTAGTGCCGGTATCAAAATCATTGCCGACGAACTCAGAAAACTGTACAACTAACGACGGGTGGCACCGCCAAGCGCAGCTTGGGGGTGGTCTTGACGGATAGAATGTACCGGGTGACATGCCCACGCAATTGCTATCACGGGCATTGCCCGCGTGGACATGTTTAGTACATTCGACGGGTGGCAGCCACCGAGCCTTCAAGGTGGATGACGAATGGATAATGACGATGGGTGGCATGCTCAAGTACTCTTGAGCATGGTTGCCTCCAAGGAGCCGGGAGCGCTAGACCGGGCAATGAGTTCGGGTGGCATCCCGATGTACATCGGGACGCGCTGCTTAGCCATGTTGTTTGTCGGGTGGCGCCGCCAAACAAATTTGCGAGCTTGGGGGTGGCCTTAACGAGAAGGTGTGCTGAGTGCCACGCCCACACTCGCGTGGGCATGTAGTCCTGCAGGAAGTGTCATGCACACCATTTGAATTTGGGATTTTGAATTTGTTTAGGATTTAGATATTAGAATTTAGGATTTCCAATCCATTTGTGTGCTGCGTATGGAAAACAAAAAAACCGCTCTGTATGATTGTCATAAACGTTTACTGGGCGAATCGCGACTGACGCCCTTTGCCGGATATCTAATGCCCCTATGGTACTCCTCGATTCGGCAGGAACATACTGCCGTGCGCGAACGCGCCGGACTTTTTGATTGCACCCACATGGGCATCTGGGAAATCAAAGGCCCCGACGCCCGTCCGTTCCTGGATGCCCTCGTCACGAACAACATCCGGACCCTCCAGCCCGGCTGCGCCCGCTATGCCTATATCCTCGATGAAGCCGGCGCCGTCCTGGACGATATCATCGTCTATGCTCTGGCTGACGAAATCTTCATGATCGTCGTTAATGCGGTGAACGATGAAAAAATCGGCGCCCATTTCCGAGTCGCTCCTGCCCTACTGCAGAAATATCATCTAACGCTGGAACCGGAAATTCGCAACCTGCGTGAGGATCCGAGTGATCCGGATGCACGCGTCGATATTGCTCTGCAGGGACCCGCATCCTGTAATATCCTCCGGACGCTTCTCGATTCTGAAGCGGACCAACTACGTCTGGAACTATTGAAACCGTTTCGTTTCTTTCCCACGAAAATCTATAGTGTCGATCTGATCGTTTCCCGAACCGGTTATACCGGAGCGAGTATTGGTTTTGAACTGTTTGTCCCGCCCCGCCAAGCTACCGAAATCTGGCAAGGTATCCTGGACCGGGGACAATCCTTCGACGTAGAACCCTGCGGATTAGGCGCCCGGGATAGCTTACGCATTGAAGCCGGTCTGCCTTTATACGGTCACGAACTCGCCGGACCTTTCCATATCTCGCCCTTCGAAGCCGGATTCGCCTGGGCCGTCAAGCTCGACAAACCATTCTTTGTAGGCCAGGACGCCATCCGCGAAAAGGCCGACAACTACACCATGCAGATACAGCGCTTACAGTTACCAGGTCGCTCCGGCGTACGACCCGTCCGACCGAACGACGCCGTCGTAAATCACCAAAACCAATGTGTTGGCTGGATTCTCAGTTGTGCGAAGATCGATGATTCCCAGATCGCACTCGCTCTGGTGAAAAAACAGGAATTTATTCTGGGTGATTCGTTCGGTATCTATTATATTGCCCGCAACCAGCGACACGTACAGCAGGGGAAAAAACAAAACGTTGAATTAAACGAAACCGTCGAACCGGAAATAAAAGGCGCCGTTGTGGAAAGGATGGCTAAATTTTAACGATGGATGGATGATTAATGTCAATTTAAGGAGTAGGGGCGACCCCATGTGGTCGCTCAACAACGGCTGCACGTAGCACAGCCGCCCTCGGCTGTGCATTTGGACGGGTGGCATGCAACGCCGTGAACTATAAGAATTAAGAAAATTGATAAATGGTTACGATCAAAGA
>CAZNQT010000386.1:0-5295 GCA_964574885.1 uncultured Pirellulales bacterium | reverse complement strand
ATCCCCTCCCAGTCGCCTCATGATCGCTGCCGTCTTCTCAACGGAATCCAACGCAAACGAAACGTCTCGGTTCGCCAGGTTCATGAAATATTCACTACACAACGGAGCATGGAAGCTCAACGGCGCCCCCGTCCCCTGTAGCCGTTCGATCCATTCCAGGGTTGTGGTATTGTGAATCTGGATGCCGAACGTCCAGCCCTGTGCCGCGCAGAAATCTTGCGCTGTTTCGATCTGTGTTTGATAATCCGCATGGAACAGACATTGAGAAGGATATTCAACTCGTAAGCGGCTCATGGGCGACGATTAGTTCCCCTTGAGTTTCGCAGATTCGGGTGGCACCCCCAAACTATGTTTGGGGGTGTGATGAACATACATTCGACTCATTAGGCGCTCATGTATGTTGTTATTTCCCTCTGAGTTTCGCGCTCGGCGTCGCGTCGGCTTTCAGATCCCCCAGCGCGTACTGAATCCCGTCCAGATAATGCTGCAATATCATCGGATTCCAGAACAACGGATGCTCATGCCCCAGCGCACAATAGAACACTCGTCCTTTGCCGTAGTTCCTGATCCACGTCATGGCAAAATCACCGTCCGTCCGGCGGATACCCTTGACTTTCATGTTGGTCTTGCTCGTATCGATACTTACCAGCACCCGCAGACGATCCCGCGAATACGGCGCCTTGACCTGGTAAATCTCATCCGTAACTTCAAAGGTCGGTGTGGGAAACGCCAATGATACCGGATGGCCGGGTTCTTCCACCTTCAACGTCACCGTGGAACCGGCCACCCACGGATGATTCTCAAATCGCGCGCCAATGATATTGCCATACTCCGGCCATTTCCGAAAACTCGCCACCCCCGCATGTGTCACCGCCAACCCTCCCCCGGATTTCAGATAGTTCACCAGGCTTTGTTTCAGCAACTTATCATACGCGGCCGCCTGGGCTTGCTGAGCGGCGGGGAGTTTGTCATAGTTTTCCGGCAGAAAAATTTCGTTGTTCGTATTGTTAAACAGAATCGCATCGAACTGTTCGATCTTACCCGGCTCGAAGTTCGCTAAATCATCGCTCACCACCGGTTCGTAGGCCTTTGTCTTGCGACCCATAATCTCGAACGCTTTTCGGCCGTACGGTATCGCGCTGTGTTTGTACCCCCAAGATATCGAAAAGATCAACAGCTTCCGAGGCTTCAAAGGTTGCACTCGAGGCTTCGCCGGTATCGCTGCGGTGATCTTGACAATTTCATCTTGAGTCGGTCCCTTTACCTCTGCTGTCGCCGATAAAGGGATCAACGCATTCTCCAGAAAGATTAGCATCACAACAGATATCAATATGGACGGATATTTCATTGTCTTTTCCTTAATATGATTTTAAGTCAATCTTATTATCCTGTCTATAAATTCAAAATCGGTGCTTTCTCTAATTCTCACAACTCACAACACGCAACTCACAACTTATTCTCACAACCGCCACGGACTCCGCAGCGGCCTTGAAAGCATGCGATTCGCCTGTTCGTTATCGATAAACCTTTCTTTCACCGGATCCCAGCGTGATTTCTGGCCCAGCTTCATCGCTATGTATCCCAGAATGCACGCCGACGCCGAACGATGGCCCACCTCTACCGGGGCAATGGGTTCCCGTCGGCTCTTCACACTGTCAATAAAATTCTGCTTGTGATTGTTGCTTTTGACCAGGTGAATCTCGTCCGCCCCGATCACCGAACTCAAAAGCGATTTAGGCTCGGCCTCTTTCGGACCCAGAGCCGTCACCCAGCCTTCGCTCCCTTCAAACCGGACGCCGGATTTACAGTTCTTCCCCACGATCATCCATACGCCGTTGGCGTAGGTATATTCCAGATGAAAAGACCCGTGTACGTCCCAAATACCCTCTGTCGGATAGGTGGTCTCCCCCACGATTTCCACGGGACCGGTTCGTTCGGTATCCATTCCCCAGTGCGCCATATCCAGGTAGTGGCTCCCGTTGCCCGTGATCTGGCCGCAGCAATAATCATTCACTCGCAGCCAACCGGGGCGGCTGTAATCGGTTTGCGGATGCACCCGTTTCTCCGTGTACGGCGCCTCCGGAGCGGGTCCCAGCCACATTTGATAATCCAGGTTCTTAGGCGCCGGCATGTTTGGCTGCGGTTTACACGCCGGATCGCCCCCCAGTCCGATCCGCACCGTGTGCAGCTTGCCGATACGCCCGTTGCGAACCAGCTCGCAGGCATGACGATTATAACCATTGGACCGATGCTGCGTCCCGACCAGCAGTATGCGTTGGTTACGGCGAACCGTATCGCTCAACAGCCGACCTTCCTGGATCGTCAGGGTTAGCGGTTTCTGGAGGAAGATATCCTTACCCCCTCGCGCCGCCGCCAACGCCGGCAACGCGTGCCAATGATCCGGCGTTACTATCGAAACCGCATCGATATCCTGCCGCGCGATCACCTCGCGGAAATCCCCGTACGTTGCACATCCTTTATACGTCGCCTTATCGCCTTGCTTGCCGTAGTGTTTGTCCACTAATTGCCTGGCATGGTCGAGTCTCTTGGAATCCACATCGCAAACCGCCACGACCTGAACTTCTTTTAAGCTCATAAAGGAACGCATATCCCCCCTCCCCATACGCCCGACGCCGATACACCCCAGCGTGATCCGATTGCTCGGCGCCACCGTCCCCGCCGCCCCCATCGCCGATGCCGACACCAGATTCGGGAAACCGATACCAACGCCGGCAGCCCCCGCCGCCCGCTGGAGAAATTGACGTCGATTTACCTGGATTTTCTTCCGCATCCTTACGACTCCCGTTTTATTTTTCTCGGTCACGCTTTGATATAATCGGCTGGGTGGCATGCCTACGCGAAGCTTAGGCATGCTTATCATACTGCCGGGTGCCATGCCCACGGACGTCTTCGGACATGGGCATGTTTATCTTTCTACGATTGTTCTTATACTTTGATATAATCGGTTCCGTAAGGGCGACGCTGCGGACGCGAGAGCATCTTATTCGCTTCCTCGTCATTGATAAATCGTTCCTTTTGCGGATCCCAGTACAGCTTCCGCGGCAGTTTCATCGAGATGTGACTGAGCAGGCACACGCTGCACGACCGATGCCCCACCTCCACCGGCGCGACCGGTTGACGTCGCGATTTGATGCAGTTGAGCCAATTGAGGTGCTGCTCCGGGCTTTCGTATAAATGAACGTCGTTGGGACCGATCTTGGCCTTGAGTATCTTGGGATCGCTTACCTGCAGGGCGTTATTGTTGGGATTATCCGAGACCGGATCGCTCGCCGTCACCCGGGCGTTGCCGCGCGACACGAAAATCCAGCCCTCGCTGCCCTCGAAACGAACGCCGTTGGGGAAACTGCTGCTGATGTGCATCGTAATGCCGCTGGCGTATTTCGCATGTACGTCAAATTTCCCGTGTACGTTCCACAACCCGGATTTGGGAAACTCCGCCTCACCCTCGAACTCTACCGGAGCAGTATATTCCGTACCCAGCCCCCATTGGGTGGTATCGAGATGATGGGCGCCCCACCCGGTGATCATACCCGCGCCGAACTGTTCGCAGCGCAGCCACCCCGGTCGCGAAAAGCCCTTCTGCGGATGCACCCGTTTTTCCGTATAATACACCATGGGCGTCGAACCGAGCCACTTGTCGTAATCCAGATTCTCTGGCACGGGCATCATCGGCTCCTCTCCGCAGCCGGGATCCGTGCCAAGTCCCACCTTGACGTGCTTGACCTCGCCGATCTTGCCGTTACGTACCAGTTCGCAAACCCACTTGAATTGAGGCCAGGGACTGAGCGATCGCTGCTGACTGCCGAGCTGCAGAATACGGCCCGTCCGGTGCACCATGTCGCTCATCGTACGGCCTTCGGCGATAGTCAGGCTGCAAGGTTTCTGGATGTAAATATCCTTGCCCGCCAGCGCCGCCTCAATCGCCGGCTGCGCGTGCCAGTGGTCCGGCGTCGAGATGATCACCGCGTCGATACTTTTATCCTGCAGTATCTCCCGATAATCCTGATAGACCTTGATCGCCACCTTGCCGACCTTTTTGGCGTAGTATTTTTCGAGCATGTCCTTGCCCTCCTGGGCCCGTTTGATGTCAAAGTCCGCCACCGCCACCGCCCGGCACACGTCGTGTTTGAGCGTCATCGGCAGATCGTGACTCCGCGCGATCCGTCCAATACCAATCTGACCGATGTTGATCCGGTCGTTCGGTTTAACTTGGCCCGATACCACCGACGACGGCACGATCATCGGAAATCCGGCAATCCCCACCGTCGTGGCCACCGCTCCTTTTAAAAAGTCTCGTCGTTTCATTTCTATATCTCCGTTTTTTCTTTCTTTGCCGTGTTCTTCGCCTGGTTATGTTACATGATTATACTATAATAGATTTATCTCGCCAGTAGAATGTTTGATCCTGACTTTTTATTGTATTATTGTGACTTCCCCTGCCCCAAACGCACTTCCCGAGACGCCGGATTCCATCCGCAATTTCGTTGACTTCCGGCGTCACCTTCGCTACGATAATCACTCCCTTGAACGGATAAGAGCGGGGGGAAATCAATAGTTTTTGAACGGAGGTACTTATTTTGCAAGAAGTTACGTTAATTCGCGGAGACGGTATCGGACCGGAAATCGCCGAAGCCGCCCGACGCTGTGTCGAGGCCACCGGTGCGCAAATTCAGTGGGATATCGCCGAAGCCGGCTCCGAGGTGATGGAGTCAGCGGGCACGCCCCTGCCTGAGGCTACGATACAATCCATCGAAAAGACCGGCATTGCTCTCAAGGCCCCCATCACCACGCCGGTTGGCACCGGGTTTCGCAGTATCAACGTGCACCTTCGGCAGTCCTAAAATTTATTCGCGTTTCTGCGCCCCTGTAAGAGCTATAAAGTCGTACGCAGTCGATTCGAGGATATTGACCTGGTCGTCGTCCGCGAAAACACTGAGGACCTCTACGCCGGTATCGAGTTCGAAAAAGACACCGATGCCGCCAATGAATTGATTCGATGGATCAATAACCACAGCGACCGCAAAATCCGTTCTGACTCCGGCATCAGTATCAAGCCGATCTCCGTGACCGGGACCGAGCAGATTGTTCAATTTGCCTTTGACTACGCCCGTAAGAATGACCGTAAAAAAGTCACCGCCGTCCACAAAGCCAACATCATGAAATTTTCCGACGGCCTCTACCTCGATGTCAGTCGCCAGGTGGCCAAACGTAATCCCGATATCGAGTTCGAAGACCGCATCGTCGACAATATGTGTATGCAGTTGATCCAGAAAC
>CAZNQT010000385.1:926-5301 GCA_964574885.1 uncultured Pirellulales bacterium | reverse complement strand
AGGGTAGGCTGTGCCTACCGTTTATTACTGTTAACTCAACTTTATTCCAGGTACCCCAAATCATCCAACCGCTTGGTAATCAACTGTTCCTCTTCTTCCGTAAGCTCCTGTAGGGTGGGACCTTGCCCCACGCGTTGTTCCGCTTCCACTGTTTTTATTTCCAAAGGCTTCTCAAACGCATCCACCATAACCTGCCCGTCCAATCCTACCGGTACTGCTTCCCCCAATACCGCATACACCGTCGGCGCGATATCCGCTATTTCCGCATCTAACTGATATCCTTTCTTAACGTTTTTGCCGCTGATAACATATATCCCCTCCGGTCGATGACAGCCGCGCACCAGTTCGTCACTCTCCGGTATATAAAATCCACTCCCCACCAGACCCCGGATCGGCACAATCCCTTCCGCCGCTTCCAGTATCAAATCTCCGAAGATCCGTCGATCCGGATTCTCAATCCCGTAAATCTCTTCCGGCCTTCGTACGCTCGCGAACACCGGCTCGTTCCGCTCCGGATCTCGCACCTGGGCAAACCGCTCCCGCAGTTCTTCTATCAATTGGTCGTATTCCCCGCCCGCTTCTACCGCTCCCTCCGGCTGACGACCTTTCACGTTCAGAAACACGAACATATGCTGCGCCCGAAACGCCGCCACCGCTTTCGTCTTAGGCCAGTCCAGTCGCAGCATCTCCACCACGTCCATCGGACCGGCGCTGAACACCCGCTTCGTCCCGCGCCGACGCTGCCCGCCGAACCATCCCCCTATCTGCTCCGATACCCTCCGACACGCTCGACTGAAACTGCTCTCCTGTTTCAAATACCCCCACTCGCGCAGCATCGTGTTAGGCCGTACCCGTCCGTAGCGCGATCCCTGACCGTGATCGCTCGTCACCATCACCAGGTCGTCTTCGCCGTTCGCTAATGCCGCCAGCTTACCTATGATTTCATCGAGATGACCGAATATCTCAAAGATCCCCTCCGCCTGTCGGGGCCACTTCTCCCAGCCTTCCGGCAACATATATCCCAGCAGCTTATGCTGCATCGCATCCAACTGGTGACTGATCACCATCATGACGTCCCAAGCGTACTTCTCCGTCACCAGTTCCGCCAATTCATAACTGTGCTCGAAACTCCGCTTGCACGCCGAGACGACCTGACCGAACGTTTCCGGATCCCTCTCATCGACGTTCCACTTCATTAGGATATTGTAATCCGGGATCTGTTTTAAGATGACCTCTTTCAGTTCCTTCGGATAGGTAATCTCCTCCTGCATCCCCGGACACCCGTACCCTGACGTCATCACCCCCTCGATCGGATATACCGGATAATGCATCGGCACATTCAACGCCGCCGACCGGCGCCCTCGCCGCCCCAGGTACTGCCACATCGTCTCCGCCTGCACGTCCTGGGAATTCGAAAAGCATAACCGGTTATTCTCGAAATCGTATCGCTCGAATCCCACGATCCCGTGCCGACCCGGATTCACTCCTGTAATCATCGCCGTCCACCCCGACGACGTGATCGGCGGATTCGTCGAACGCAGTATCCCCGAACACCCCCCCTCCCGCATGCCCCGCAACTTCGGCATCACCCCCCGCTCCAGCAATGGCCCCAGCGTCAGCCACGTCGCACTATCCAATCCAATGATCAGTATTTTTGGTTTACTCATAGCAAAATCATGCTATCGAATCCGCAAACTGCCGGTCAAGATTAAAATAATCGTACATGGCGAATGCAGTTATGTATGATATAATGTCCCTCCATGGAAAGTGATCCGAATTACATCTACGAGGAACGACAGTGGCGTTCTATTGAAGGACCGTTCACGATCCAGCACTGCAAAGTCTGCCGCTCCATCAAGAAGCGCTTCACGACCCTGCGACGATTGGTGTTTCAACCGCGCGGACGGATGCGGGAGCGCATTGTGGAATATCCGCTGGCGATCGCAGCGCTGGCGAAATTGCCGAAGGGCAGTCGGGTGGCGGATCTGGGGGGGGCGTCGAGTCTATTGGGATTGTACCTGACGTCGCTGGGGCATGAGGTGCACGTGCTGGATTTAAGGCCCACGCCGTTGCAGCATCCGAAACTGCAGGTGCAGCAGATGGATGCGTTTGACAACAATCTGCCTGACAATCATTGTGACGGGATCAGTTGTATCTCGGTGATCGAGCACGTGGGGATCGTTCGGTACGGCGGCGCACCGCGGATCGACGGCGACCTGGCCCTGATACAAGAGATGCGGCGGTTAGTTACACCGCAGGGTATGATAGTGCTCAGCGCACCGTATGGGCAAGGGCACGATCCGGAGACCGACGGGCCGCCGTCGGGATATCGGATTTATAATCGGGATAGATTGGATATACTATTACAAGGATTTGCCGTAGAGACGCTGCAGTTTTTCGTAATGGAAGGCGGCGCCTGGCGGGAGAAGGATCAGCCGGTGGCGGATGGCGTGCCGACAAGTCGGCCGATCGACGCCATCTTTTTCGCGCAATTGCGAAACCAAAAGTAAGGAAGACGGTTTCCACCCATTCGAGAATTATGTCTTTGGATCGTAAAGAACGTTATCAGCAGTATCACAAATTCTATCGACGTGATGACAAAGGACAGACGGATCGATATCGTCGGCAGGTGCGCGATTATACGAAGAAATTCGGCGTTCTGTTGGCGGATTCGCCGCGCGGCAGTGCATTGGACGTCGGTTGTGCGAACGGCATGCTGGCGGCGTTTCTCAAGGAACAGGGATTCGAACCGGTCGTCGGAGTGGATTTGAACGCCGAGTTGATTGAACAGGCGAAGCAGAACGTGGAGGCGGAGTTTCACGTGGCCGACGCCGGTGAATTCTTGCAGGGCGGTCGGCAGTTCGATGTTATCTTCCTGTTAAATATCGTTGAGCATATCGAACGGGATCAACTGGTAGAATTCATGACGGCGGTATATCAATCCCTGAACGCCGGCGGGTTTGCGATTGTGCGGACGCCGAATATGAATCATCTTTTAGCGGCGGCGCACCTGGCGGATGATCTAACGCACTGTACCGGCCTGACGGAGCAGAGTTTTCGGCAACTGGCGCTGGCGGCGGGATTTACCCAGTTCCATTTTCTGGATCAGTTCCGTATGCAGAACTTCAAGGGGAAAATCAAAGCCCTGCTGTATTGGCCGATCCATAAATATCTCTTTGCGCTGCGCGGGGGAACGAAGCCTACGATCTATTATCGCAATTTGTATGTGCAATTGCGGAAATAAATTTATGGAGGGTATCGGATCCCGGGTTCCGGGTGGAAAAAAGTCCTCCGTCCACAGTTTTCAGTCCACAGTGAATATAGTTTACCGTTTACCGTTGACTCTTATCTTTCCCCTATACCCCAAACTCTGGACCCTAAGTTAATCTCTTGTCTCAGCAGAAGTTATGGGTATAATCACTTCAAAGGATTATTCAGGCCAATATTGCAGGAGGCAACCGAGTTTTCCCGATAATACTACTGATAACGCGGATAGACACCGTACGCCCCGACAACCTGAAACCTTGAACTTTGAACCTTGAACATGGAACATCGACATGCCTGAAAAGGATCGTTTGAATCGCGTAGCATTTTCCAGTTGTGCCTTAGCCGTCTGTCTGTTCATCTTTCTGAGCCTGGTGAGCTTCAACATCTACGATTGGCCTAATCCTGACGTCGCCCCGGCGCGGGTGCAGCATAATCTCTGCGGACGCACGGGCGCATTCATCGCCTATCAAAGCAATTACTACCTCGGACCGGGCAGTATGCTGCTACTGATAGCCTTGATGGCGTGGTTCGTTTTCCGGTGTATGGCCAAGCCCATTGAGCAGATGGCCCTGCGGGTAGTCGGCGTGTTTCTCTTAACCGCGGCGATCTCCGGCTGCTACTATCTCATCAGTCCCGGCGGACCGAATTCCTTATCGCAAGGCAACGGCGGTATCCTCGGTATCGCCATCGGACATTTCCTTCTCTCGAATACCGCCTACACCGGGGCCGTGCTCATCCTCGGCGCCGGTATCCTCGTGGGACTGCTGCTCGCCGCCGACAACCTGCTACTGATGATCCCGGCCTTTCTCCTCGGTTCCGCCGAACGACTGCGTCATGCCGGCCCGGTGCTCGCCGGCGTTGGCGCCCGCGCGGGCGCCCTGGGCGAGAAGGCCAAACGAGGCCTGGCCGACACCTCCCGCAAACTCACCGTCGCCACTCCCCAGCGTGAAGCCGCCATCCGTGAAGTCACCAGTCTCGACGAGGAGCAGGACGAATACGAGGACAACCTCTACGAAGACGAGGAATCCGAGTCCAAAAATGACGATGCGGAGGAGGAGTCTGAGTCGGAAGTAAAAATTACAAAACAAACCCAATCTGAGGATAAGGA
>CAZNQT010000385.1:0-916 GCA_964574885.1 uncultured Pirellulales bacterium | reverse complement strand
GCGCAAAGTCGGGCGGTAGCGGCAGTTACGTCGGCGTTGGCGCGGTTGCGAGGGGTGTTGCCGGGGTCGAAAGGGCCGGGTGGGCCTACGGCGGGTGCGGGGCGGGAGGAATATGCCGATTACGAATACCCGCCGCTGGAGCTGCTGGAGGAGCCTCAGCACGGATTCACGGCGCTGCAGGAAAAGGTGGTCCGCGACAAGGCGAAGGTGCTGGAGCAGACGCTGGAGGATTTCCATATCGATGCGCGGGTGGTGGAGGTGGAGACGGGACCGGTGATCACGATGTTCGAGCTGCAGTTGTCACCGGGGATCAAGGTGGCGCAGATTTCGAATCTGGCGAACGATCTGGCGCGTTCGCTGGGCGCACCGGCGGTGCGGGTGGTGGCGCCGATTCCGGGCAAGCACACAATCGGGATCGAGGTGCCGAACAGCGAGAAGGAGAAGGTACGAATCAAGGAGCTGCTGCAGCTTGCGGGGGACAAGCCGGCGCGGATGCGGATTCCGCTGTTTCTGGGCAAGGACGCCTCGGGGGAGCCGCTAATAGCGGATTTAACGGAGCTACCACATCTATTAATTGCGGGCACGACCGGATCGGGCAAGAGCGTGTGCATCAACAGTATCATCGCGAGCGTGATTCTGACGCAGCGGCCGGACATGGTGAAGATGATCCTGGTCGATCCGAAGATGGTGGAATTGAACGCGTTTCGGGATCTGCCGCATTTGATGTGTCCGATCGTGACGGAGATGAAGCGTTCGGAGCAGATTCTGGAATGGTTAACGGTGAAGATGGACGAGCGGTACGCGTTGCTGGCCGAGGCGCGGGTGAAGAACATCGCCGGTTTCAATCAGTTAACGAAAGAACAGATCTATCAGCGGTTCCAGCCGAGCAACGAGGAGGAGGAAGCGAAGATTCCGC
>CAZNQT010000384.1:0-5303 GCA_964574885.1 uncultured Pirellulales bacterium | reverse complement strand
ATGATGTATTTGGCGTTGGGCATAATTTAAACTCCATTCGGTTATTTAGGAAACATGCCTAAGCTTCGCGTAGGCATGCCACCCGTCAATCGTATTCTTTTATGAGGCATGCCCGGTCGCTTGCGCTCCCGGCTCTTTAGTCATCGAAAAGCACAGCCGAGGGCGGCTGTGCCACATGTTGACGCGTTGGGCGGCCACGTGGGGTCGCCCCTACGGATCAAATATTGTTTCCCCGGCTACCGCCGGGGGCTGGTAAAACGTGCTATTCATTTACTTTTTCGGCGAGGATGAGCATGCGGTCGTCGCGGTTGGTGAGGGGTTTTCCGTGTTTGTCGCCAAAGACGTCGATAACCTTCATGCCGGCTTTATTGAAGCACTGCCTTAGTTCGCGGCCATAATAATGACGCAGGGTAAAACCGGTGCGATGACGCTGATTGTCTTTGGTGATATACAAGACATCGTTGCGGATCGTTTGATTAAAGACGTCATGGGTCAGCTTGTGGGTCATAATGGTACCGTCGTCAAACTCGATGGCGCGTTCGGTTTTCCAGCCGGCCATGCGACCTTCGAGGCAGGGGTAATCCAGGAGGAACCGACCGCCGGGCTTTAGGGCGCGAGCGGCGGCATTGAGTACGGCCTGGTTGTCTTCATCGTGCTGGAAATAACCAAAGGCGGTGTAAAAATTGAAAATGCCGTCGAATTCATTTTCGAAGGGGATGTTGCGCATATCGGACTGAATGAACTCGACGTTCAGGTTTTCCTTTTGGGCCAGTTGGCGGGATTCGGCCAGCAAGGTGGAACTGAGATCGAGACCGACGACCTGAAAGCCTCGCCGGGCGAGTTCCAGGCAGTGGCGGCCCTGACCGCAGCAGAGGTCCAGTACGCGGCAATGCGGAGAGAGGTTCAGAAACCGGACAATGGCATCGGCGTCCTCGTCGGTGTGCTCCGGCTCGATCCACTGAACCCAGTATTTCAAATACCAATCGTCGAAGAAATTCTCGTACCAGTTCTCATCGTGACTCATATAATTTAACCTTATCCGAAATATAAGCAGCATGGGCTAAGAGCCCATCCTACCGTTTGCTTAAGTATATCTAAGTCTTTTCTAAGCAGTGACTTACGTTGTTCATCAGTCGTCAGAGGGTTATTGTAGCCCATTTGAGAAATCTTGACTAGTACAATCGCTTGAATTATTTTGTTCCCTAGAAGTAACTGGTTCCGGGACAATGTGTTATGCGGAAACATAAATAATTGAATCGGATTAACTTATCCGCATAATTTCCGTCTATAGAGAAGAGGCTGAGAAATGAAACAGACAATCCTGACCCTGGTAATCGCAGCGATGGTTTCGGCGACGAGCGTAGGCGCTGAACTGACGGAGGAAGAGATACTGGATCAGGTCGATACGCGGATCGAGCGGTATCGGAAAGGGGAGGTGATCGCCAAGCTTTATCAACCGGACGGGACACCGCTGGCGGCGAATGTGACGGTCAAGATTTCGATGATCCGGCATAAGTTTCTGTTCGGGTGTAATATCTTCAGGTACCAGCACTGTCGGACGGAGGAGCAAAACCAGTTGTATGAAAAGCGCTATGCAGAGCTTTTGAACTATGCGACGCTGCCGTTTTACTGGTGGAACTACACGAAAGAGCAAGGCAAGCCGGCCGACGCCCGGACGGAAGCAATCGCGGCATGGTGTCAGAAACAGAATATAACGATGAAGGGTCACCCGCTGGCGTGGAACTACGTGGAGCCGCGTTGGCTGCCGGCGGACCCCGCGGCGGCGATGCAGGAACAACTCAAACGGATCGAGCGGTGCGTAGGAAAATTCAAGGGAACGATCGATATCTGGGACGTGGTGAATGAGGCGACGCAATACGATCGACCCTTCTGTAAGCAGCACGCGCCGAAACTGACGCAGGCGATTCAGGAGATGGGAGTCGGGGAGTACGTGCGGCAGGCGTTTCGGGCGGCGCGGAAGGCGAATCCGGACGCCGTTCTGGTTATCAATGATTATCGCACGGATCCGGCCTTCATCGAGAAGGTACTTTCGAAGCTGGTGGATGAAACGGGAAAACCGTTGTACGACGTGATTGGCATCCAGTCGCATATGCACGGCGGGTACTGGAGCGTGAAAAAGACGTGGGGGGTATGTGAACGTTATGCGCAGTTCGGGGCGCCGATCCATTTCACGGAAACGACGGTGGTCTCGGGTAAGAAACCCAAGGAGAGAGGCGCTGCCTGGAAAACGGATTCGCAAGGGGAATCTACCCAAAATAAACAGGTCACAGAATTTTATCGTGTGTTGTTTTCGCATCCGGCGGTGGAGGCGATCACGTGGTGGGACTTTACGGATCAGGGTGCGTGGCAGGGGGCGCCGGCGGGATTGCTGCGTGCGGATATGCAGCCGAAGCGGGTGTATTATTCGCTGCGGAATCTCATCAAGAAAACATGGTGGACGCCGCCGCAGTCGATCGTTCTGAGTCCGGGCGGCACGGCCCGATTTCGCGGATTCCTGGGGGATTATCAGGTAATGGTCAAGATCGGCCGACAGCGTCTGGTGGGGACGGTCCCGCTGCATACGCGACCGGAACATACGGTGGAGGTAAAACTGGAGGAGTATAAGCCGCCGAAACGCTAAGGCACTCTAACAAAACCACGCTATCCGGTTTCTGGATTCCCGCCTTCGCGGGAATGACCTAGTTTTGTTAGTGTCTCTAAGTAAAAACGTAAAAAGAATCATAGAATACGGGTAAACCACCAGCCGCAAGCTCGCAGACTCGCTTGAGGCTGCCACCCGACAGATAATGGTAATCGCCATCCACCTCGGGGACTCGGAGGCTGCCACCCGGATTATTGAAACAATGAAATATTATGCGTTTCTACTGAAAAGAATGACATAATTAAGCGTTGCGGAAGTTCGCGATACAAGGCATACTATTACGATATTGGAAACATCGGATCAACCCATGGTAAACAAAACGATGACAAGACGAATCCTGGCGGGAATATTGGTCATCGGATTTGGATTCCTATTGAATCCCTTCGCCGCCCGACGGTCGGTGCAGGCGGCGTCCGAATCCCAAACCATCCCGGTCAAAGTGAAACGAACCCCCTCAGATGCGCAGTGGACGATTCGGCAGGCGCGTACGCCGGCGAGTCTGGTGGGGTATCATCCGGGTAAGAAAGCGATTCCCATGAGTCGTTACGGCGGCCGTACGGATCGAAAGGCGGAGGCGAAAGGATTTTTCTATACGAAAAAAATCGGCGACCGCTGGTGGCTGGTCGATCCGGAAGGGAACCTGTTCCTTCATATCGGAGTGTGCAGCGTGCGGCAGGGCAAGACCCGGATGGAGCAGCAATCGGCGTTGAAAAAATTCGGCAGTTGGCAACAGTGGGCGAAATACTGTACGACGATATTAAAAGAGTATGGGTTTAACGGCGTGGGGGGCTGGTCGGACGGCCCACTGTTACGGGAATCCGGTTATCCAATGGTGTATGTATTATCGTGGGATTTCATGGGCGATTTCAGCAAGTTCAAACGTCTGGTGTGGCAGGAACCGGGCCGATTGGGGTATCCGAATATGTGTATTCCGGTATTCCATCCTGGTTTTGCGCGGTTCTGCGATACGTACGCCAAGCAACTACTCGCGACGAAGGACGATCCCTACTTGCTGGGTCATTTTGCCGACGATGAGCTGCCGCTGGTTCCGGATATACTGGACCGGTCGCTTCAATTGGATTATCGCAATCGCGATTTGCGTTACGGGTATCTGGCGGCGAAACACTGGCTGGCCCAGCGCAAAGGCGACGACGCCAAGATTTCCGATATTACGGAGGAGGATCGGGCGGCGTTTCTGGAATACGTGTTTGATGAGTACTACAAGATTACCTGCAAAGCGATCCGAAAATATGACCAGAACCATCTCTGCCTGGGATCGAGATTGTACGGGGAATATCTGACGTATCCAGAGGTATTACGAGCGGCGGGACGGCATCTGGACGTGATGGCGGCAAATTATTTCGGCGCGTGGGGGCCGGATCAGGCACGCTTGAACATGTGGGCAAAGGAATCCGGCAAACCGATACTGCTTTGTGAGTGGTACGCCAAGGGCGCGGATACCGGTATGGCCAATCAAAGCGGTCAGGGACTGGTGGTGCCAACGCAACTCGAGAGAGGATACTTCTATCAGAACTTCACGCTGGGACTTTTGGAGAATAAAAACTGCGTGGGCTGGCACTGGTTCCAATTGCGAGACAATAACCCGAAAGATCCGGAGGCGGATCCTTCCAATCGCAACTCCAACAAGGGGATATTGAATTATCAATTCAAACCGTATCTTCCCCTGCTGGAAAAGATGCGGGAAATCAATTTAAACGTCTATTCCCTGACGGATTACTTCGATCAACAATAAGCGGCAGCATGCTCAAGAGCGCTTGAGCATGCCACCCTATGTAGATTTATATTAGTTTTCCCACAGCATTTCCACGAGTATCAGGCGATGGCATACGCCGTGGGCGGTTGGCGTTGGCGCGGCGACAAGAGTCCCATCCCGGCGGCGAGACTTACCGCTTTCCCTACGTTAAAATTCGAGGCAGAGAGATTTCCCGCCAAACGATGCAGATCGTGAATTACCTGTTGTGCCTGGCGATAGTCTTGCAAGCGTTGTTTTTGATGTTCTTTGTCGGTTCTTCTTTCGTTCTTCATCAGTCACCTCCCGGCCGGTTGCGCGCACACTCTCCACGCGACCCTTGTCGGCCTTGTTACGCATAACACCTAACATGGTTCATAAAAAAAACCGCCGCCGGTATTTCTCCGGCAGCGGCTTTTCCAACGTATTCTATTGAAGATACCTAGCCAACTGCCAGAGGCTCAACCGAATAAAACTTGCAGTTCATAATCTGCGCAGCTTTATCCGCCGTGCGCCACGATCCGCACTGGATTGAGCTAATCTGGTTTTGGCATAGGTAATTCATACTTTCATTCCTCAATAGTGATCATACCACAATGATACGTCAATGTCAACAGGAAATCCATAAAATTTTTTCCGTCTATGACTACAAATGACAAATGACGAAATCAGAATAGTGAATACAATCTTGTGTGAGCGGTACACAAATTACGAATAACTATTATTGTTGTATTTGATTCCACCCATGATCGAAAAGAGAATATACCTTCTACTCATGAAGAATGTTTAAGAAATGTATAAAAATGTGGGGCCCCAGCCTGTAGGAGGCAGCCAGGCCGGGGCCCCGATCCAGGGCAGAATAAAACTAACTTAAATCGTTTCCGTCAACGC
>CAZNQT010000383.1:0-5321 GCA_964574885.1 uncultured Pirellulales bacterium | reverse complement strand
CGAGGCCGTCGGTACTTTCTCCAGGCTCGTTTGTAATTCTTGGCGATATTTCCAGTTTGAATCCTCCTTCAACTCTGCCAGCTCGGTACGGAGCTCCTGGATTTCCTTCTTGGCCTGATCCAGCTCCGAACGCATATCGTCCGCGTTCGCCGTACTGCTTATCCCGATCATCAGGACCGTCCAGGCTGCCAACAACACCGGTGCCATCCATAGTTTCAGTTTACCCATACGCTGCTCCTTTCTTTATCTGGTAACTTCTATGATGCTCTAATCATCTTTATCTCTGCTTATTAGCGGCATTTTATGAAATAGTTGGCCAGAATTCCATGAATTTCCCTAAATCTAAGTAGGATATCCTCGGATAGTAATTCTTCTCCTCTTATATAAATATTGGTACGGAAATCTGAGAAAAAATCTCGTAAACACTTTTATAACAATGACTTAAAAAATACAACCTCTCTCCGGCTAATTCCTGCTAATATTCAAAGTACATCTCCCCTACAAAGAGTAATAATTGGACATACCTTTTTTAAGGTTCTACTTCGAAAAAGTTGGCGGTTTATCCAATAATTTACCTATAAATCTTTGGGATTTAACGCTTTAGGTCGCCAGCAGATATGAAATAATAGGGTTGCAATTCACACCAGAACATTGCCAATCATGCTGGCGCCTTCAAAGCGAAAATCCCACCCCCATAGAGGCCGTTGATACAAATTAATTTAACCAACGTTATGGAATTAGAGCCTTTTTTTATTGGCTGATAGGCCCAATCGCGGCCTCCAGCTTACGTGGTCACGCCAATGGGATTAATGATTGTAGATTATTATCATTCTGAGCGAAGCGAAGAATCTCTCTTCCTATTTACTATCCACTATCCACTATCCACTATACGCTATACGCTATTCCATCACGTCATTCGTCATTTTTAATATGACTCCCTTGTCATATCCTCCCCCTGCGAATATATTCCAATTTTTTAGGATTCTCAGGAGTGAATATATGCGTATCGCTATAGTTGGCGCCGGGGCGATGGGAGGCCTGTATGGGGCTTTTTTAGCCCGCGCCGGCTTTGACGTCCATTTCCTCATGCGCCGAGACTATGATGCCGTCAAATCCGCAGGACTCTCCGTTAAAAGCTGCCGGGGCGATTTCCATCTGGACCGGGTGAACTGTTATCGTCATTCCCACGAAATGGGCATTGTGGACCTGGTCTTCATTGGTCTTAAAACGACCGCCAATCAGTATTACCGCCAACTCATCGCCCCCCTGATGGGACCGAACACGCGTGTCCTCTCCGCCCAGAACGGACTGGGTAACGAAGAACAACTGGCCGACCTGTTTGGACCGCAACGCGTTGCCGGCGGCTTGGCGTTTTTGTGCTCCAATCGCACCGAACCAGGGGTGATCAATCACCTCGATTACGGATTCTTCCATACCGGAAATTTCCAACGACCGCCGGACGACACCCTGCACACCTTTGCCCAAATGATGCAGCAGGCCGGCGTGGACTGCCGACTCGTGGGCAATCTGGCGTTAGCCCGCTGGAAAAAACTGATCTGGAATGTACCCTTTAATGGCCTATCGACCCTGCTGAATCTCACCGTCGATAAAATCATGCACGACCCGCAGTTGCACCAACGCGCCTGGCGCGTCATGCGGGAAGTCCAGACCGCCGCTCACGCCAATGGCCAAACCATCGACGACGACTTCCTCCAGCACATGATGGATTTAACCGTCAAAATGAAACCCTATTATACCTCCATGCATCTCGACCGTTTGCACCACGAACCGATGGAAATCGAAGCCATCATTGGCGAACCCCTACGCCGTGGCCTCCAACACGGCCTCGACCTCCCCGAAATCCAATCCCTCTACAACGGCCTAAAAGAATTAGATGCTATACAATCGAAAGAATAATGCCATTCGCAATAATATCATTAAACCACTTCTCTTCGGATGGCGCCGCCAAGCGAACAAAGTGAGCTTGGGGGTAGTACATACCTGTGGTTCCATTTGCCCTTCACATCTCGTCACCTTCCGGTTATAATACTCTCATGACCCATGATCTTCCATTTGTAGGTCGCCATGACGAACTGTGCAGCTTCCAGAAGCTACTCTCTGACGCTTCTTACCAAGGTCATGCCGTCCTCGTCGTCGGGCCACCCGGTTTCGGTAAAACCTCCCTCCTCGACCGCTTCACCCGATTAGCCACCAATCACCCCGATCTCCGCTGCGGCGTTGCTCGTTACGAACTCACTCCCACCGACTCCCCCGACGCCGCCCTTGCCCTTATGCTCGACCATGCCTATGAAGCCGCCAAGGTAACCGAAGGCTCTTTTGAACCCACTGACCGCCGCATTAAACAATGGAAAGCTATCCTCAACGTCTTCAAAATCGGCGACCTTGCCCTGAGCCTCCGTCGCGATCCCGCTAAAAGCTCGCGCGAACAGTTCCTCAACCGCATCCGACGTATCAGTGCCAAAATGCCCGAAAACGCCCGCGCCCTCTTTATCATCGACCCCGAAAAACATCTCATGCCAAATTCCCACGATGCCTGGCGACTCGTCGTCCAAAACCTGCCCCCCAAAATCATTTTCTTCTTCGCCCAGCGAACGGACGACTGCCTCGTCAACAGCCCCGATTTCTTCGCCCTCGATAACCTGACCCGCATCCCTCCAGATTCCCTCGACATTCTCGATCAAAACTCTGTTTCTGAACTGATTGACCTGTATGCCTCAGATATAAATATCCCCGCCCAAAAGCTGGAATCCGCCCTTGCTCCCTACCGGGGCCACCCCTACGCCGTCCACGCCGCCTTACTCCTCTTAAAAGATGGCCTCCCCCTCGCCGAATTACCCTCCGATCCCAAAGGCATCGCCGCCGCTCAGTTCCGGCAAATCTGCTCAAAAGATCCTAAAGCCGTCAAACTCTTTAAAGCCTATTCCGTCCTTGAAGTCACCGTTCCCGATGACGTGGTCCAGGCCGTGAGCGATCTATCCATGGACGATATCCAATTCCTACTCGCCCAGACCGATCTGTCCGGCTACCTCCGCCTCGAACCCGCTGGCCGACGCATCTATCATGCCCTACTCGCCGACTTCATTAAATCCCAACTCACCGAAGATGAAGCCAACCAATACCACCGCCGCGCCATCCAAAAATACCGCGCCCTCCTCAAAGACGAAACCAAACCCTCCCCCCTCGCTGCTCTCCGTCTTTCGGAACACGTATTGGCTTCTGAGGGTAAAGATGCATTCATTGATTGCTTCATCAATGAATGTACAAAAAAATTACAAACGTACGGCCTGTATGATTTATTCATTGAAATTACCAATCGGGCCCTGAAATTTGTTGAATCGGATCCATCATCCCATGCTAACCTCCTTGGTAATATTGGTCTAATCTACCGCACTCGTGGCAATCTCGACCGTGCTGAAGATATATATAAAAAAATCCTTAAAATCCATGATAATCTTAACGATATAAAAAGCAAAGCCACCACCTTTTCCAATCTCGGTGCCGTCTATTTAACTCGAGGTGAAATCGATCGCGCCGAAGATATGCTACGGAAAGCCTTGGAAATAAACCAAAAACTTGGTTGCCTCGAAGGTCAAGTTGCCAACTATGGAAACCTCGGTGCTCTCTACCAAATCCATGGAGATCTCAACCGTGCCAAAGAAATGTATAAAAAAGTTATAGAAATTGAAGAAAAACTCGGTCGTCCCGAAAATATAGCAAATGCCTTTTGTAACCTCGGCTTAATTTACTTTGATAACAAACAATTCGACCACGCTGAAAACACGCTCCAAAAAGCGTTGAAAATTGCACAAAATCTCAACTACCTCGAAGTTCAGTCTGGAGCCTATGGAAATCTCGGCCTTCTATATAAAATTCGCGGAGATCTCATACAAGCCGAAGCTATGCACCGAAAATCTCTAGAAATCGAAAAAAAATTATGCCGTCTTGAAGGGCAGGCCAATGCTTACGCCAATCTCGGCGTAATATTTGCATTACGTTGTGATTTAGATCAGACCCGCTCCTATTGGCGACAGGCGCGAGATCTATATCAACAAATCGGCATGCCCCACATGGTTCAAAAAATCAACGATTGGCTCAACAACCTCCCCCCCGAATCCCCCGCCTAACCTGTATCATCTTATATGCAATTCCTGTTATATTTCATCTTAATCACTAACCACTAATGCCTATCAACTTCTTCCATCCTTTTTTACTTATTTCTGTGACCATTAAATCCTGTCAATCTTGTAATCCTGCCTAAAAAATATTCTTCGCGTCTTTGCGCCTTGGCGTGAAAAATCTCGTCTCTTGCCGTAAACTATAAACCGTAAACTTACTCATCTACTCATTTACTCATTTACCCATTTACTCATTCTCGCCTTGCCATGCCAATGTCGATTCCCTACACTATCTGCTATGAACCAAAATATTCACTATCGTTTTCTTGCCGCTCTGTCGGAGCAGATCGACAGTCAATCGATGTTCGACCCGGATGATCGGTGGCTGCTCGCCGTTTCCGGCGGCCCGGACAGCATGGCCATGCTCCATGGACTCGTAGCGCTACAGCGCGAAACCGACTGGCCGGGACCTAAGTATCTCCACGTCGCCCACCTGAACCATCAACTTCGCGGCGCCGACAGCGACGCCGACGCCGACTTTGTACGTACTGAAGCAAAGAAACTCGGTCTCGATTGTACGATCGATTCCGTCAACATTAACCAGGTAGCGAAAGTAACCGGCGAGTCTGTGGAAACTGCCGCCCGCGCCGAGCGCTACCGGTTTCTCGCACGAACTGCCCTCCATAACGAATGTAACAAGATCGCCATGGCCCATAATGCCGACGACCAGGCCGAAACCATCCTCCACCGCATCCTGCGCGGCACCGGCGTCCGGGGACTTGCCGGTATCCCCGCTACACGTATCCTCGATGACTACTCCCCCTCCGATACACCGCTGATCCTTATCAGACCTCTGCTCACAATCCGCAGACAGGATATTGAGGATTATCTTAATATTGAAAATATCCCTTACCGTATTGATCAATCGAATTATTCCGTGAATCATACCCGCAACCGCCTGCGCCATGAATTGCTGCCGCTGTTGCAGAAAAATTTCAATCCCCAGGTGATTTCCGCCCTGAACCGGTTAGGCCAGACCGCACAGTGGATAAGTGAACTCATGAACCAGGATGCTAAGGCCATACTGTCCGAACTTACGCTGTCCTGTACCGAACACTCGATCGCCCTGGACCTGCCGCACCTACAGTCCAAATCCGTCATCCAGCAAGCCGAGCTGATCCACCT
>CAZNQT010000382.1:0-5334 GCA_964574885.1 uncultured Pirellulales bacterium | reverse complement strand
CCACTAGTCGATTTTGCTTTACATACCGAGCGGCCGATTCTTGCAGGGTGTCCCGCTGTGCTTTCAGAGGACAGATTTCCTCCTGCATCGCCCGAGTTTGGCGGACGGCCTCGTTCTTTAGAATATCCAAAGGTTCATGCATCAATCCGTGTTTCCTTAGTTCTACATATTTTATACCCTGGCTCATTATTTGTCATCATACCAGTGGTTCCCTCACCTCTTTTAACGTGCAAACGTGAGGTATCATTGCTATAAGATTTGGAAATTTTATACCCGTTTGTCGCTGGGCAGCAGCGTTAGATATAATGTAAATTATTGTCAAACATAGAGTTATATAAAAAATCAGGATGGGTATAAGGTGGGTTACTTTTTTTAAATATTTCCCTTTTTCAAGAGATATCCTTTCCCATTTTGTTGAATCTTACGGTCGGTTCTTTGAGCCTTTTCCGTCCGGGCCGCCGGCAAATCAGCAGTATCCATTTCTCTGGTAACCGATTCCTTTGTTAGCTATTGCGCCAGTTGAACTTGAACTCGCGTCCCCCAGCTTGATATTTCAGTCGTATTCTTATATAATAAGCGATGGGAAAAGATGTGGGGATGCGAGGGGTACTTGCTTATCGCAATATTACGAAAGGAATGTACCGACAGGGAATAATGTATATGGGTAAAATGATTCTGCGAAAACTTAATCCCTATCTATACCTATTCCATTTCCAGCCGTTTATTAAGGTAGTATTTATATTTATCTGTTGCCTTACTTCCTGGGTGGAAGTCCGCGGCGACGATTGGCCGATGTGGCGGTATGATGCCGGTCGCACGGCCTCCACGAGTCAGGGATTGGCAAAAGAACTCCATCTACAGTGGGTACGTCATCTGCCGCCGCCGCGCCCGGCCTGGTCCAAAGTACAATTTAAATTACAGTTCGATGGCTCGTATGAACCCATCGCCAAAGGCCATACCCTCTTCGTACCCTCGATGGTTTCGGATCGGGTTACTGCCTATGATACCCGCACGGGTGAGGAAAAATGGCGCTTCTATACGGAAGGCCCCGTACGCTTTGCTCCAGTGACCTATCAAGATAAGGTATTTTTCATCTGCGATGATGGATTCCTGTATTGTTTACAATCGGAGACCGGAACGTTGATTCGTAAGTTTCGCGGGGGGCCGGAAGATCGACTGGTTTTAGGCAACGACCGCCTTATCAATATGTGGCCCGCACGCGGGGGGCCGGTTCTTTACGACGGCAAGATATATTTCGCCGCAAGCATTTGGCCTTTCATGGGCATTTTCCTGTATGCCATCGATGCCGACACCGGAGAAGTGGTTTGGGAGAACAGCGGCACCGGGTCGCTTTACATTACGCAGCAGCACAATAGTCCTGCCTTTGCGGGCGTAGCGCCGCAAGGGTATTTTGCCGCCACGGAAAATCGATTGCTGGTCGCCGGCGGTCGAACGGTACCCTGCGTGTACGACCGGAAAAACGGCAAATTCAACTATTATCAACTATCCAGTCGTCATTTTCATAAGAGTTCGGGGGGATACAACGTTTCGGTGGCGGGAAAATATTTTTTCAACCGCGATGAAATCTTCAAGCTGGCCGATGGTAAGGGCGTCGCGGCGGAACCGGCGGATGTAATGAGGAACGACGAAATTATCGGCGTGGATAAGACGGGAGTGATCCGCGCTTATAAATTAACTCCGAAACCGAAAGGCCTATGGAAAACCCCGCCGCAATCGACGGTTCGAACCATCCATTTACGTGCCGGCAATCGAATCTACGGGAGCGGCCCGCAAGGCCATATTGCCGCCTTGGATTTACCGAATAAATCTCAATCGTTTAAACAAACCTGGCGGTATCAGATCAAAGGCGAAGTCTGGAATATGATCGCCGCAGATGAGCGGTTGTTTGTGGTTACCATGACGGGCGCCATTTACTGTTTCGGACCGGAAAACATGAACCAGCCGAAAGAGTACTCTTTACAAAGTGAGTCCCTCCCCGGCGTCGATCCGGAACGTCAAAAACTCCTCCGGCAAATACTGGAAGATTCAACAATCCGGGACGGTTATTGTCTGCTCCTGGGCCTGGGGGATGGCCATTTACTCTATGAGTTAATTCGCCAAACTAATTTTCAGATTATTGCCTTAGATTCTGATATCACCAAGGTAGAAACATTTCGTCGCAGGTTGGATAACGCCGGATTGTACGGCCGACGAGTGACGGTGCTACACGGTGACGTCACCACACGGAATTTACCCCCCTATTTTGCCAAGTTGATTCTCACCGAAGATGCGCAGGCGGCAGGTTTCACCGAGAACAATCATTTTGCCCAAAAGGTGTTTTCCCGTTTGCGTCCGTATGGCGGTGCCGCCTATTTTTGCGCCCAACCCAAAAACCAACTTCCCTTGTTTAAGCAGGTGATTCACGCCCGATTAGAAAATGTTGATTTGAAAGTCACCGCCGATTATCTGCGTCTTGTGCGTCGCGGCGCCCTACCGGGTTCGGCCGACTGGACCCATCAGTACGGAGATATAGCCAATACGGTCTGTTCGAAGGATCAACGGGTTAAAGCGCCGTTGGGAATCCTCTGGTTTGGCGACCGTTTGGACTTTACGGACGTTCTGCCGCGCCACGGTCATGGGCCGCCGGAACAGGTGGTCGCGGGACGCTTGTTCATGGAAGGTATCGACAGCCTGTGCGTACGCGATGTTTACACCGGACGCGTGCTGTGGAAGAAAACGCTGCCCAAATTTAATCAACCCGGCATCTATTATGATAAATCGTACATCCCCGATCCTTTCACCCGTTCCTATAACCAGGTGCATATCCCCGGCGCCAATGTCCGGGGCACTAATTATGTAGCGACGGAAAATCAGGTTTACGTAATCCAAAACGACGTCTGCCTGGTGCTGGACGCCGCCACGGGTAAGGAGCTTAAAACCATTTCGCTGCTTCCGCTGGACAAAGCCAATTCTCTGCATTGGGGGTATATCGGCGTTTATAAAGAGTACCTGATCGCCACGGCGGGTTTTGCTACTTTCGCGGACACCTTACAGAAAGAAATGAATGTTCTAAAAAAGAAAAGTAAAGAACAGAAGAAGAAGTGGGAAAAGCTTGAACCGTGGCTGCATTATTATGACAAATCGGCCGGTCAGTATTTGGTCGTGATGAATCGCCAAACGGGAAAAATTCTCTGGCATCGAAAGGCGCAGCACGGCTGGCTCCATAACGCCATTATCGTCGGCAAGGATCGGTTGTTTTGTCTGGATGCGCCGCCGCCGCTCGTGAGGCAGATACTAAGTGCACAAGCCCTGGAGATGAAAACGAATTCTCGTTTACTGTCACTCGCGGTGAGCAGCGGCGACATCGTTTGGGAAACGGATCGTAATGTGTTTGGCAGTTGGCTGAGTTACTCGGATTTATACGATGTGCTTATACAAGCGACTCGTCCTTCGAAGGATATGCTCCCCGAACCTTCGGGACGGATGATCGCCTACCGGGGTGTGGACGGAAAGGTTATCTGGGACAAACCCCATCTGTATACCGGTCCTTGTATGCTGCACCACAATACCATTATTACCCAGGAAAAGGCCTTCGATCTACTCACCGGCGAACCCAAAATGCGTAAACATCCCCTCACCGGTGAACCGGCGCCGTGGGAATACGCTCGGAATTACGGCTGTAATACCGCGATCGCCTGTGAAAATCTTTTAACCTTCCGTTCCGCGGCGGCGGGATATTTCGATCTGGCTAACGACGGCGGCACCGGTAACTTCGGAGGATTTCGTTCCGGCTGTACTTCGAACCTGGTAGCGGCCGACGGAGTTCTCAATGCCCCCGATTACACTTATACCTGTACGTGCAGCTATCAGAATCAGACCTCGCTCGCCTTGTTTTACATGCCGGAAGTGGAAACGTGGACGTTCAGTAAAATCGATTCCAGCAAAGAACCGATTCGCCGGGTGGGCGTCAATCTCGGCGCCCCGGGAGATCGCAAGGCGGCTAACGGAACCCTATGGTTGGACTATCCCAGCGTCGGCGGCAAATCACCAGACATCGTCATTAAAACCATCCCGGAAAAACCGGAATATTTTCGTCGGCATTCCTCGCTCGTGCAGGCAAATTCGCTGCCCTGGGTCGTTGCCTCCGGTGCGACGGGTATCAAGCAGATTAAAATTAACCTGTCCGGCAAGCGGAAAGTTGACGGTGCAGGACAGGAGGAATCCCGAAAATACCGGATTCGACTTTATTTCCTGGAACCGGACCGGAAACGAAAGCCCGGCGAGCGGATTTTCAACGTGGCGTTACAAGGAAAAACCGTGCTGAAAAATTTCGATATTCTCGCCGCCGCCGGAAAAGCGAACGTCGGTATGGTTAAGGAATTCAATAATATTGGCGTGAATGACGACCTCGTAATTTCCCTTCAACCCGCCTCCGATTGCCCCATTCCGCTGCCCATCCTCTGTGGCATCGAAATCCTCCTCGAAGACAGACAATAGATTCGTGGCTTACAGTTTTAGTATCACGTCATCCAATAATCTCTTGGGTACATGATGGACATTGTTTGCATCCCGCCAATATTTGATATCGCGTTCATCTCTGGATTCCTCAATCACGACCTCCTCGCAGGGCTTGCCTAACGAGACCACCAATAAGATTTCATATTCCGAAGGAATACTGAGTTCTTTTCGTAAACCATCCCGGTTGATGGACCCGACCATACAGCCGCCGAAACCTCGCTCTACGGCGCCTAGCAAAATGCTTTGGCAGGCGATACCGTGATCGCAGTCGATTTTTTCGCTGATTCGCTTATCACCCAGCACGATGATATATCCGGTGGGTCTTTCCTTTGGGGCCGGGCCGGGCCAATCCTTTAAATAACCCGCCCAGGCTAAATGCGGAAAAATCAAAGCATTTCTCTCCGGCTGCCAACTCAGGAGATATTTCAATGGCTGACGATTCGCCGCCGATCCCGACAGCCGCGCCAGATCTACTAACTCCCGCAACGTTTGCTCCTCCAGCCTCCCCGCCGGATCGAACCGACGGTAACTACGATTCTTCAGGATCAATTCTCGTATCAAATCCTGTCTCCTTACTGATTTTGGGTAACTTCATATTTGCTATACCTTATAATTTTGTAGGTCACGGTATTCGATCCGTCAATCTTTTAATGGAAAGCTTCCCTGACGCTCGATAATATACATCAGCATAGAAAGGAGATTAGAAGTCTTTGCTGTCGGAAAAATCAAGGATGATTGCCCTTGTTGGTTTAGCCTTACTTGCCCGGCTTACTGCGCCCGGATGGAGCCAAACTCTAACGTACCTCCGGGTATATC
>CAZNQT010000381.1:0-5346 GCA_964574885.1 uncultured Pirellulales bacterium | reverse complement strand
TCCCTATACGGATTGCATCCATATCGATGCCGAACCGAACGGCCTGCCCTCCCTCCTGGCCGATGGCGATGACACGACCGGCGCCGACGATGAAGACGGTATTGAATTTCTCACTAGTTTGGTGCCGGGGCGTCCTGCCAAGGTGTTGGTGATGACTTCTGCCCAAGGGTACATCGATGCGTGGATCGACTTCAATGGCGACGGAGACTGGGACGATTTCCGCGAACAGATCTTCGCTGGCGAACCGGTGGAGGCCGGATTTAATCATCTGGAGTTTGTAGTACCACCATATCCACATGCGATTCCCCGAAATCTGCCGACCTATGCCCGCTTCCGTTTCAGCACGCAGGGGCAACTGGGCTACGCCGGGCCGGCGCGGGATGGCGAAGTGGAGGATTACCGGGTTCGGATCGAAGAACCGCCTCTCGAAGCGGAACTGGGCGACGCGCCGGACAGCTCGAACAGCTACGGTGAAGAGATGACGGCCTATACGTCCAGCGGGGTTCTACCGGTGACCGTCCCGGCGCACTTCCCGACGGTCTATCGGATCGGTTCGCCGCCTTACGGACCCATCCATTGGAACTCGCAGGCCGTTCATCTCGGCGCGCAAGCTTCCGTGGAAGTAGAGGCCGATTATGGATTCGACGAAGATCCGACGAATAATATTCTCCCGGAACGTGACGAAGCCGACCTGGATAAAGCCGACGACGGCGTCGAGGTCCCGCTGGCCCTGCCGCATTGTCGGCCCACGCGCTTTACGTATGTGGTTACCGTAACGCGCCCGATGCGAGAACTGTATGTCAACGTGTGGTTCGACTGGAACCGGGACGGTGATTGGGATGACGTGATGTCGTGTCCCCATTTAACGCCGAATGATGTGGATTCGTTAAACGTGGACGTAGATGAAGTCCGTCGGATTCGCGAATGGGCCGTTCGAAATCAGGTGCTCAACGACCTTGAGCCGGGGATCTACCGGTTTGTGACGCCGCGTTTCCTGCCCTGGCATCCCGACGGTACGCACGGTACGCCCTATCGACCGATCTGGATGCGGATTACGCTTTCCGAGCGCGCCTGGCATCCCCTTTCGACCTCGGATGTGCAGGGAATCGGCGGTTCCGGACCACGACTCGGTTATTGGTTCGGCGAGACCGAGGATTACTTCTTCGTACCGAAACTCTATAAGCCACTCATCGCCGACTTGAACGGCGACGGATTAGTGAGTTTGCCGGATCTGGCAATTATGGCCAAGGAGTGGCTGGAAACCAACGGCAATTAGACATTTTAAGCTACGATAATTGATAAAACGCGATAAGTCCAGGTTCCAACAGGTTTTATGGTTGGCGACCTGGGCTTGTCGCTTTTCAAAATGGGTTTGTTTTGTAATTTCACTTTTCCAGTAAAACTACCCAGATTTCCTATATTACATATATTACTCATATTATTTATTTTGTCATTTCAGGAGGAATGATGTAAGTCAATTTGTGATCGGAAAATGAGAAAAAACGTTACAAAAATTAGCCTCAAGACATTGTATAATAGGTGAATGAGCACTTTGAGCCAGGAGAAAACGCTGATCACGCAACTTCCAGAGCGCACGCTGATAGAGCAGGCGAAGAGGGGCAGCGCCGAGTGTATGGATATGCTGGCGGATCAGGTGCAGGGGCGGCTTTATTCCTATGTCTATCGGTGTACGCTCGATAGCGAAGAATCCAAGGATATCGTTCAGGAGACTCTACTGGAAATGGTAAAAATACTGGGAAAATTGAGGCAAGCGGATCAGTTTTGGCCCTGGCTGCGCGCCATCGCCTATAACAAGATCCGGAATCGGCGACGGCGGGAGAATCTTCGTCGCGGCGTGTCGCTTTCTCAAATCGGACAGGATCTCCCACCAGATCGGGATCCGCGAAAGTGCCAGGAAGGATTGGCGGAACTCATGAGTCAGGAACTCAAACAGAATATCCTGTCGGCCATGAGGGAAATTAAACCACAGTACCGGGACGTACTGTCCATGCGTTGTTACGAAGGCATGGAATATGACAAGATCGCCAAGTTAATGGATCGCAGCCCGTTCGCGATCCGCATGATGTTTGTACGGGCCAAGCGTGCATTGGCAAACCAATTGGTCAAACGAGGCGTCAATAAAGGCTCACTGATAACGGCGTTGGTGTTATTCGGCAAAATGACGTCGCCCAGCGAAGCCGCCGCCGCCCAGGTTTGCGTTACCGCCGCCACTCTTAAGGTCGGCGCCGGCGCCGCTCTAGTCGGTACGGTCACCAGCGCCGCGGGCGTTGCGATTTTTACGGTGAGCGTCCTCACGACGATAGCCGCCATAGGACTCGAGCTGCCGCAAAAACTCTATAGTATGTTGCAACCATCTCAGACGTCTGCGAGCAGCTTTGAGGTATTCACTACCAACGCGGCGACGGAAGGAATGCACGAATTATGGTATTACCTCCCGGAAGGTCGGGAGGGGCCGGTGATGATGCGTCTAGCCCAGGGAAATTCCGGCTCCCGCCGGACGGGGTACCTCTGGTTACAGAACCACACGGGCAACTACTTCTACGATAAAAAGAACAATACCATCTATATCAACAACTTTCACACCTGGCAGAGCGATTTACGCGTACGAGTGCTGCCTACGGATGATCCATCGCTGCGTCGTTTTCTGACGGAGGTTCAGGGCGATTCGCAGGCCGGTTTCGCCCCGGTGGACGGTGACGCCCAGGGATTATTAGTCATCGCCGACAGCGAGAATCCCGACGGCAGTCAATACGATGTTCAGCGGAATACGCCCTATAGCATCCTGTCGGAAGAATACTTCCGATACAACTGGCCGCCCGGCGCCGAAGTGTGCGACGCCAGAGATCCGATGCACCAAAGAGGCTGGACCTATTTCACGATAGAGGGTCAGATCGAAGGTTGCCCGATCCAAGGCGTCGGACAGATTCCCTTCGTATATGAAGCGTCTCTGCACTCTCCCGCCTGGGTGCGGATCGAGGGAAACGGTCGCATCCTGGCGGTGGATACTCCAGCAGGTTCGGTGCTCCAAGCGACGAGCGAGGGAAAAACCGACGCGGCAGGCGGGAGTTTATTTCTCGGCTTGTCGAGACCCTGGATGGGGCTGCATACGCTCGATACGGTACGCCGCGACGCCGCCCGCTATGGCATCCGGTTTGAGACGGAATACCGTCCGGGCGATCTTCACGCGCGAGTGAAATTATTCGCCTCAGACATAACCATCGTTTACATGATTAACATGGAGAAGGATTTGGTCGAAGAAATATCGTTCCGGGACGGAACGGACAGTAACCATAAGCTCGGTTGTCTGGAATTCACCTACCTGGAGGACTTGCCCGTTAACACCACCGATTTTGTCAAGCCCAATTCAGGCCGTCCCTCCTCGAACGGGAGACCGGATCGCTTCTGGTTGTTATCTCTGCCGCAATGGATTGCCAAACGTTAGGGTGGCACTCCACCAGCCGCAAGCTCGCAGACTCGCTTGAGGCTGCCACCCAACACAGCCGAGGGGGGCTGTGCTACATTCGGCCATCCACCTCGCAGACTTGGTGGATGCCACCCGAAAGAGTGGAAAGTTGTGAGTTGTGAGAATAAAGAGTGATCAGTGCTCAGGAAGAGAAAGTTTCTGATTTGAGAAGCACCGGGATCGAAAGTGCAAAGGCACAAAGACACAAAGTCTTAAAGATAAACTAGTAATTGAGAATTCGATAGGGTTTAAAGAGCCACCCCCAAGCTCGCAGACTCGCTTGGCGGCGCCACCCAACACAGCCGAGGGCGGCTGTGCCACATTCGCCATCCACCCGAGGCGCCGAAACCTTAAAGGAAGATGAGAGAAGAAAAGAAAAGATGCGAAGGCAACGAAGTAGATTTCTCCGCTGGGCCATGTTGATCTGGGCCGTATTATTATCCTTTGCCGGAGCGACGGTTTGCGCGTATTCGGACGATGATCGTGACTGGACCTACGATTACTACGATACGTTTGCCACCCCGAAGGCCGTCTGGGACAGCATGAGCCACTCTCTCTTTTACAACGATGCAACGACGACGCCGGAAGAACCTTTCTTGTATTATTCACCGACAGAAGGATTTCCTGATAAGGGTTTGGTCTTCGTAGAGTATGGAGGCGTCCCCGCTTACCTGGAGTACCAGTTTCCCCTCGTGGATACGGTCGATGTACCGAGTACGCTGCGTATCGGCGGTACGATTGATTTCGATATGAACCCCCTGCTTACGCCGGACGTCGGCGGAACCTTGTACTATTCCAGTAGTTCCGACGGACAGAAGTGGAGCCCGCCCACGGAAGCCGTCACCGGTCATAACCGAATCTGGGCCTCCTCAACGGGAGGAACCGTATTCGTCCGCTTCCTCGGTCACAACGTCGTATTCGATAATCTCGCGGTACACTTGCACTACGGGGTGGCCTATCACGTGAACGTCCGAGGCAATGCCGACGTGGACAACACCGGCTTGAATGAAGTCGAGCCGTTTATCAACGTTCAGGATGCGATAGATCTAGCGCACCATGGAGATCGAGTTTATGTCTGGCCGGGGATCTACAATTTGGATGAGCCCATTAACTTTCAGCGTAAGGAAATTCTGGTGCAAAGTATCAGCGACGCCGCCGTCCTTCGGATGCCCGGTAATTATGCCGTCATATTTGATCAGGGAGAAACTCATCGGAGCATTCTCCGTAACTTCGTTATTTGCGATTCGTACACCGGAATATTTGTCCAATTTAGCAGCCCCACCCTTACGCACCTGACCATAGTTAACAATGAGCACCATGCCATCCATGCCTTGTTCGACGCCAATCCCGTCATTAGTAACAGTATTTTCTGGAATAATCCCGACGGCGACCTGGTAGGATGCCAGGCGCGCTACAGTCGTTTGACAACCTTTTCCGGTTCGGGACGGGGCAACATCAATACCGATCCTCTCTTCGCCGATCCCAATACCTTCGACTATCATTTAAAATCCCAGCGCGGTCGATTTTTACCGCCGGATCTCAACCCGTCAGGCCAGTTCTACTCCGTACTCATAAAAGACAACATTACCAGCCCTTGTATCGACCGGGGGGATCCCAATCAGTACCCGATGGCGGAACCCATGCCCAATGGAGGAAGGATCAATATGGGCGCCAATGGCGGGACGGCGTGGGCCAGTCTCAGCGTAATCCCCTGGCTTAAATCCACCGATATCAACCAGGATGGCATTGTGAATCTTTTCGATTACGCCCAGGCGATGAAAAATAATGTCCCGGTGCAGGTCGTCCTGCGTTCCTGGCTCTGGCGCGCCCCGTGGTACGATCGCGAACCGACTGGTTATAGT
>CAZNQT010000380.1:0-5369 GCA_964574885.1 uncultured Pirellulales bacterium | reverse complement strand
CCCTTAAATGTGGTATCCGGCAGGGCCGGGCTGATTGCCACGGGCGATCTGGAGGATGGGGAAATTATTGATAGTGCAAATATTATAAAAGCCCAAGTTGATCGAATTACAAAGATTATCCGCCAACTGCTTGACTTCGCCCGACGGAGCAGCCCCCAAAAGATTCAGACAGAGATGCGACAACTGGTGAAAAAAACACTTGAGTTGCTATCTTCTATTAAAACAAAACGACAGGTAACCTTAGAACTGACAGGGGCAGATACTCCCATGAACGTACAAGCCGATCCCAGTCAGATACAGCAGGTTTTGATGAATCTTATCATAAATGCAACGCAAGCCATGCCTCAGGGAGGCAAAGTGAGCGTGGGAATGGATTTAGTAACTGCCCAACCCCCGGATAGCGAGGGAGAAAACCTGGGAACATATCTTTGTGTTTACGTCCAGGATGAAGGAGGTGGGATTGCGCCCGAAGATCTCCCCCACATTTTTGAGCCTTTTTTTACCACCAAGGATGTGGGGGAAGGGAACGGACTGGGTTTGTCGATTGCCTACGGGATAGTCCAGGAACACGGCGGTTGGATCGATGTCAAAAGTGAATTAGGAAAGGGAAGTCGTTTTTCACTCTACTTACCGCAGGAGGTTTCGGGATGCCGGGACGAATCTTAATCGTGGATGATGACCGCAGTATGTGTGAACTCATGGAAGCCGATTTACGTCGGCGAGGATTCGACGTATCCTGGCTTACTTCCGCCCCCGAAGCTTTTACGGCGTTAAAAGACGAATCATTTGATGTAGTGCTGTCTGATTTGAATATGCCGGGCATGAACGGTGTCGAGCTTTGCGAGCGTGTGGCGGCCAATCGGCCGGACATACCGGTAGTCGTGATCACAGCATTTGGCAGTCTGGAAACAGCCGTCGCCGCCCTGCGAGCAGGGGCGTATGACTTTGTGACCAAACGCATCGAAATGGACTTGTTGGCCATCACATTGCAGCGCGCCGTGGATCATCGATCTTTGCAAGAAAAGGTTAAGATTCTCAGCGATACCGTAGAGCAATCTTTGCGTTTTGATGAGTTATTGGGCGCCAGTGAAGAAATGCAAAAGATCTACGATCAGATTTCCCGCGTGGCCGACTCTGAAGCATCGGTTTTGGTAAGCGGTGAAAGCGGCACTGGTAAAGAGTTGGTTGCGCGGGCACTCCACAAGCATAGTCGTCGTCATGACCATCCGTTTGTCCCGATCAATTGTGCTGCATTACCGGAAACCCTTTTGGAAAGCGAACTGTTTGGTCATGTAAAAGGAGCGTTCACCGATGCTCGTTCGGAACGTCAAGGTTTGTTTTTACAGGCGGATGGGGGCACTTTATTTCTCGATGAGATAGGCGCTTTTCCCCTGCCGTTGCAACCCAAATTATTACGGGCGTTGGAAGAGCGGCAAGTCAGACCCATTGGCGCCGATCAGGAAATCGCATTCAATACTCGAGTGATTGCCGGCACCAATCGGGACCTGGAATCTGCGGTGGAAGAAGGTCGATTCCGGCAGGATCTCTTTTTCCGGATAAATGTTATTCCGATCGAGCTGCCGCCTCTTCGGGCTCGGGGCACGGATATTTTATTGTTGGCGCAACATTTTGTTCAGCATTTTTCACACCGCGCTCAGAAGAACATCCAAGGGATTTCGGATGTGGTTGCGGAAAAGTTACTGGCGTATTCCTGGCCCGGCAATGTCCGAGAATTAAGAAATGCCATGGAGCGAGCGGTAGCACTAACCCAATATGAAAAGATTGCGGTTGAGGATCTACCGGAAAAGATTCGTGATTACCTCAGTTCGGATCTAGTTATGGGCGGGAGTAATCCCACAGAATTAATTCCTCTGGAAGACTTCGAGCGTCGTTATATTCTCCACGTGCTTCAGTCGGTCGGGGGTAATCGAACGCTCGCAGCGCGGACATTGGGATTGGATCGCAAAACCTTATACCGCAAGCTACAGCAGTACGGGCCCACGCCTGCTGATTGATCTCCTTAACGAATTCACAAACGTTACCGCATGTCGATTACGAGAGGATTAGGGCCATAATGATCTCGAATTCACATGGGCAAAATTCTTAGGGGTCAGCCCAATCCTATTTAATACTATCACCTTCAGAAACCTTGAAGAGTTAAAAAGAAGCGGGGCATTTTGCCCCGGTGCGTCATAATACCTCAAATCTTATCAACCACTCGCACGTACAGGAAAACCTTATTTACGGTATTCCCGTGATTATATTTCTATAGATTTTGGGGCAAAATGCCCCACACAGTTATCTTTAAAGCCCTTTTTTCATATCCTACAACGGTTGGCACAGAATTTGCTTATTTAGACCTACAGAGACATTAAGAAAATTTCGGAGAGTGATACATGAAAGACCATAGCTGATTTGAACAGATGAAAATAAAAGCATCTAATTATGTATGAATAAACGGTTTTATTCGTCTTTAAGATCAAGCAACAAGGAGCAAGAAAATGATGGACACACAAAACAATAAGCGAATTTTACTTGCCGAAGACGATGAGGAAATGCGGAAACTTATAAAACGCGCGTTGCAACACCAAGGATATGAAGTAACGGAATGTATGAATGGGTACGAACTGTTTGCACGGCTACTCGCACTGGTGGAATCGGGGCAATGCTTGAACCATGATCTCATTGTCTCTGACATTCGCATGCCCGGTTGGACGGGGCTCGAAGTATTCGAGGGCGTCCACAAGCATAAGGAATGTCCTCCCGTGATTCTCATCACGGCCTTTGGAGACAAGGAAACCCACGCCAGAGCGCAACATCTCGGCGTAGCGGCTGTGTTTGATAAACCGTTTGAGATTGCCGATTTGTTGAACAAAGTCAATGAGATAGTTACCTCAAATACAGACCATGATGGTAAGAATCCTTCTTCCTCAAAACACAAGATGAACGAGGTGGATTTCCCTTTGGAAATTATTTATCGGCATGATGCGTTGCATTCCGCCCAGAATGACAAGATTATTCATAAGAACGCCAGCAAGCTTAATGCTTTTCACGATCGTATCGATTCCTGCCGAGTCGTGGTTGACATACCTCACCGTCACTCACGAGAGAATTTATACGATGTCGAAGTACTCTTATGGGTATCAGGACAAGAGTTGGTCGCAGAACGTAAACCGGATCAGCACGTGAATCCGATGAACATCTATGTTGCCGTCCGGGAAGCATTTCAGGCGATCGAGCGTCAGTTGAAGGATTATCTGGAAAAAATTGAGAGCCATCGCGAGCCTGTTTGAAAGATACGGCTTTGCAATCCAATATATGAAATATTACCGCGAAAGGATAGATATTTTTGAACGTGCTAATACCAGAGTGGGAAATTCCCCCTTACAGAACGTACCTTAAGGAAATCTAGAAATGAAACTGAAAATTACATCTTTTGCCTTTATTTGTGGTTTTATCCAGGCGTATTTCCTTCTTGTTTTTATGGCGCCCACAAAGAAAGAGAGCTATGTAAAACAACCTCAGTTAAAAAGAGTAGGAATTAACTACTGATAAAATATTGGAGCGAGTTATGGCTATGAAATTAGAAAAAAAAGGAAATAATCAAAAGGATATTAAGAGTTTAATCGCAATCCTTGACAGTAAAGACGGAATAACACGCCGAGAGGCACGTCATGCTTTGATAGGAATGGGTTCTCCTGTGGTTCCTTTTTTGACGGAAGTTCTCAGTCACCCCAAGACCTGGGTACGATGGGAAGCTGCCAAAGCACTTATCATCCTGCGAGATGCTCGCAGCGCACCAGATTTGGTAAAAGCGTTGACAGATAAAAGCTTTGAAGTCCGCTGGCTCGCTGCCGAAGGACTGATTGCTTTGCAGCGGGATGCCTTAAGGCCCTTATTCATTGCACTGATAGGCAATCCGGAAAACTGGGATCTGCGACAAGGGGCTCACCACGTATTGCATGCCCTGGAACGAGAAGGCCTTTTGAATGAAAAATCCTTGATGCTTCTTAATACCTTGCGAAATCCGGAGGCAGAGTTTACGATTCCCTTTGCGGCTGAATCAGCACTGTTGTCCCTTACCAAGCAAGGATACGGAAGTAGGTAGAAATGATCCATATATGTTTATCGTCATGGATTCGATTGGATCAGATATACATTACGAAAGGATCAAAGAGACATGGTTACTAACCAAATTACCAAACCAGAAGTATCGGACTCAGAGACATCATCCTCCGATTTAAGTAAGATGACCTTGCAGGAAGTTAAAGATCAGTTAGACGCCACTACAACGGGACTGGAGGAAGAAGAAGCTCAAAAACGTTTGACGCAATACGGCGCCAATGAACTCCAAGAGAAACGCAGCAATCCGATATTGAAATTTCTTTCGTATTTCTGGGGCCCGATACCCTGGATGATCGAGGCAGCAGCCGTTTTGTCGGCCGTGGTGGGCCACTGGGCCGACTTTACCATCATTATGGTTTTGCTGTTAGCCAACGCCGGCGTCGGTTTCTGGGAAGAATTTCAGGCAGGCAATGCTATCGAAGCGTTAAAGAAAAAGCTAGCCTTAAAAGCACACGTAAAACGAAGCGGTCAGTGGCGGTCGATTCCTGCACGTGAACTCGTACCCGGCGACCTGATCCGAGTCCGGATTGGGGACATTGTTCCCGCCGATGCGAAACTTTGCCAGGGCGATCCCATTGAAGTGGACCAGTCGGCGCTGACCGGTGAATCACTTCCCGTCACCCGTAAAGCGGAAGAGAGCATTTATTCCGGATCCGTCATAAGCCAAGGCGATATAGAGGCCCTGGTTATCGCTACGGGATCGGATACGTATTTTGGCAAAACCGCGCATCTGGTAGAAACCTCCCATACCGAAAGCCATTTTCAACGTGCGGTCCTTAAAATCGGAGATTACCTGATCGTCATAGCGATCGCCATGATTCTTCTGATACTGTCGGTGGCATTGTTCCGCCATGACAGTATGCTCACCACTTTACGGTTTGCCTTAGTGTTGACGGTGGCGGCCATTCCTGTGGCCATGCCGACCGTTCTTTCTGTCACCATGGCGGTGGGCGCCCGACTGCTATCATTAAAAGAAGCCATCGTGCGTCGCCTGGCCTCTATTGAAGAGATGGCGGGAGTGGATATCCTGTGTTCCGACAAAACCGGAACCCTGACGCAAAATAAACTAAAAATGGGAGATCCGTTTACGCTTCAGAATGTCGAAACCAAGGATCTGGTCCTGGCCGCCGCATTAGCCTCACAGGGCGATACCAATGATCCTATTGACTTGGCAGTAATTGATGGATTACAGAATCAAAATCAATTGAGCGAATATACGATTTCGCACTTTCAAGCCTTTGATC
>CAZNQT010000379.1:0-5376 GCA_964574885.1 uncultured Pirellulales bacterium | reverse complement strand
GTGTAGCTCGGTCAAAAAATAAGGCAGGCCATGGTCCCCGCTGCGAAGCTTGAGCGAAGTAATGCCCGCCATTAAATTTATAATCCGTGACAATCTTCCATCTATCTGACTACTGACCACTATCCCCCTGTTATCCTGTCTATGAATATATAAATAATTCGCGTTAATTCGTGTTTCTTCGTGGCTGATCCTCTTTGCATTTTGAATTGAATTTCTCTGTGTCCTCTGTACCCTCTGTGGCTAGTATTTCTTCTCCAGAGACCAGAAATCTTTTCGCTTAAAGCCAATAGCTAATAGCGTATATTCAAATCCGTGAAATCCGTGGTTCCTTTTCTTTTTGCATTTTTAATTTTGAATTTTGAACGGCTCTTCTCTGTGGATTACGGATAAATTAATCCTTTATATCCTAATATGGCAATCTTACAGCGATTGGCTAATTCGATCGTCTCGGGCAAATCGAGAATGAGGGTCTTATCGGCTTCGACCGCGACGCAGGCGGCTTTGTTTCGTTTGAGATTCTCAATCGTGCCGACACCGACCGTCGGTACGTCAAAGCGCATATCTTGATTCGGTTTGGCGGTTTTGATCAGCGTCCACCCGCCCGATCTACAAAGTTGCCCCGCCCGCTCGATCATCGCATCCGTACCCTCCATCGCTTCCACCGCGATCACTTCCTGCTCCTTAACCGCAATGGCTTGACCTATATCTAACTCTCCCATCTGTTTGACGATTCCCCACCCAAACTCAATATCCCGTAATACCGACTCCCCCGGCTTACACCGCGTCATCACGTCTTCGCGGGCCAGATGCTGTTCACAATACTTCACCGAATTTTCCAATATGATCCCTCCTGTCGCCAATTCATCCGCCAGGGCGGCTAGCAGAGTGTCGTTACGCTTATCTTTCCCTTGCAGCCGGTGGTACCAGATCCGAAACGCCCGCCAATCCGGCAGATACTGCACGATCCGCCAAGGCGTGTAAATCCGCCGCTTGGCCACCCGCCCCACCATGATCGTTTCTCGCACCCCCTGGCGTCGCAGATGCCTGATCCACCGACCCGGCCGGGCCACCGGCGCCCAACTGAAACTATCCACGTGATCCCGCAGCGCCGGATCCGCCTGGTCTCGAAATCCCACACATACCACCCGCAGCCCTGCCGACGTGGCACCGTCGGCCACCAGAAACGGTAAACGACCCTGACCAGCGATTAATCCCAAAATTCGCGGATAATTGGGTTTGTTTTGTAAAAACACTAATGCGAAACCCTCCCAAAGCGGCCAAATGGGCCTACCAGTCCAATCTTTTTCCTGGTACTTTTATTATGAAAAAGGTAAAAAACTATGAATCTTTCAGGAATTCGGTGATGGTTTTTTCCAGACCGAGCAGTTTTTTACGAAATTCCGGCAGTTCCTTGAGCAACATCAAGCTTCGTTTGGTCTGGGTGATAGGCCAAGCCGGCGAGCCTGCGATGCTCTGGTCGTCCGGGACGTCATTGATGACTCCGGCCTGGGCACCGATCTTCACATTATCGCCGATCTTGATATGCCCGACAACGCCCACCTGGCCTCCGAAGATACAGTGATGACCGACCTGGACGCTGCCGGCGATCCCCACCTGGGCGACTAGCAGGCTATAGGGTCCGATGCGGGTATTATGGCCGATGGCGATTAAGTTACTGAATTTACTGCCTTTACCGATGACGGTGTCCCCGAGGGTACCGCGATCGATGGTACAATTGGCGCCGATTTCCACGTCGTCTTCGATCACGACGCCGCCGACCTGAGGGATCTTGTGATGAACGCTGTCGTGAGTGGCGTATCCGAATCCGTCCTGGCCGATGACGCTGCCGGAGTGAATGGTCACGCGGTCGCCGATAGTGCAACCGTCGTAAATTGTGACATTCGGGTAGATGATACAATCCTGACCGATTTTTGTACCCGGTCCGATGGTACAATTGGGATAAATACGCGAGTTTGGGCCGATTTCCACATCGTGGGAAATAGCCGAAAAGTCGTGTATATCCACATCGGCGCCGATTATAGCGTTGTCGGCGACACTGGCCCTTTCGCTGATGCCGACTTTTTCATGCTCGCGGTGGCCATAGAGTAAGACCACCGCCTGCATGAACGCATAATAGGGATCGCTGCAACGAACGAGGATCTTGTCGGGGCAGTCGATTTTTTTGCCGACGATGACGGCCGAGGCGCGGCTGGAGTGTAACTCTTTTTCATAGCGGGGGTTAGCCAAAAAACTAACGTCCCCTTCGCCTGCCTCGCTCAAGGTCGCCGCCCCGGTAATCAACGTATTTCCATCACCCTGGACCGTCCCCCCGACGTGTCGGGCTAATTCACTCACCGTCTTTTCCACAAGGGCCACCTTCTGCAAGAGAACCGTCATCGGCAAATTCTTCAACGGGAGACTACTATAGATATATTTTCCCCGAAGTCAATCATGGATTGAAGACCGACCGGAGGTGGACAAAATCCGTCCGCCTATTCTTACGATCTAGGAAAATTAACCGATGCACGTATTTGCGAGGAGGGAATTGAGGTGTATCTAATACAATAATTAACATACTTTCGGCACCGTATTTTTCCTTATGGATTGTCGATGTTAGACAATATAATAGAGGAAGGAAAAAGTTACCTCGGGACTCGACGACGTAGTCGAGTGAACCTGGATTGCAAATGGGGTACCGAAATTAACGACGTTGTTAAAAGGAACAAAGCATGGATAAGCATATTTTCCTGGTGACGCTACTTTTCGGGGGCTGGATTCTGTCCGGTTGTCAACAGAGGGCTGCCGATTCCAATGCCACTTCCAAACAGGAGATAAAGTGGATCGATGAAGAAGATTTGAAAAAAATTGGTAAAACTCCGGAGCAGGGCGTTATATTTATGCCTACTCCGCCGATGGTCGTTAACAAGATGCTGGAAATGGCCCACGTGAAACAAAGTGATCTGTTATACGATCTGGGTTGCGGTGACGGTCGGATTGTGATCGCCGCGGCGAAGAAGTATGGTTGTAGAGCCGTCGGATTCGAAATCGACAAGGAAATAGCCGATAAAGCACGGGAAAATGTGAGGAAAAATAAGGTTGGACATCTAGTCCGAATCGAACAAAAGGACATTTTTACGGTTGATCTTAGTCCGGCCGATGTAGTGACGCTTTATTTAACTCCGGATTTGAATGTGCGCTTGATCCCGCAGTTGGAGACCTTAAAACCCGGCTCGCGGATAGTTTCGCACGACTTTGACATGAAAGGCGTCAAGCCGGATAAGGTAATCGATTTTACCTCTAAAGAACCGGACTTTGTAAATATACATAAGATTTATTTATGGACCACTCCCCTGAAAAGAGAATAAAGAATGTTATTGTGACTCCATCGTTTTGTGATTTTCCACAAGGGAAAGAATAAAAGACGCGGGGTAAAATATCTTACCCCGCGTTTCGTCCCATCTTGTTGGTTGGGTACAGTTCGGTTTGCACGTTCCCCAACTACAATTACCTGGCGCGATCGTTTTCCAGAACCCTTAGGGCGTATTGCCACAGTCGCTATACCAATCCGGCGGGCAGGTATAGCCGTAATCATTATTAAAATTCATTTTCAAGATGATGAGTTCTGCAAAGTTGATTGCACCGTTATGGTCAAAATCGACCCGACAATTATAGCCTGGATTCGGATATACAGTCCCAAAGGCCATTTTCAGGGCAATTAAATCAGCGAAATTTACCTTGCCGTCGCCCGTGGCATCGCCCAGATCTTGATATTCGCAACACCAGGCCTTGGGTTTCCCTTGTAATACCCAGCGTGAGTAGGCCGGATCATCCATGGGGAAACAGTCAGGATAGGCTTCCAGGACAAAGGACATATCCCAGGTTTCACCGGAGGTGGGGTTCTGTAATTCTTTCCAGTCGAAGAGCCAGGGATCTGTAACCGCAGGATCCATATCATACGCGGCGTCGTCCATAAACACATGCGTGTGATTGGTCCAACCCCAATCATAGGGCACCTCTCCCTGATCCGGATACACAGCGACGACACTGAGCCAATATATTCGCTCGTTGTCGGGATTATCAGGATCCGGTTCCTGGTAGAAGAAATCCTCGTTAGGCAGATTAACAAAATACTGGAAGACCACTTCATTATTCATGGTTTCCTTGCCCACAGGGACCTGGACAAAATTCCGGGCGCGATAGGTCCAGACCCGTTTGTCCGGGTGACTGTAGGAATCCGGTTCGTCAGGATTCGCCGGCATATCCGTCCAGATGGTTAACAGGAAGGACTCCGGTTGCTTCGGCAGAGGTATTCCCACGGACCCGTCATACCCGAGATAGGAGCCCCACCACTCAATGCTAACGATGGGTCGATCATCGCGGCAAGGCCAATCGTCGGCCACAATTTCCTCAAATCGGACAATTTTTTGTTCCGGGGTGGCCGGATCATACCGAGCCTGGGATTTAATATCGGTATTCCAGTTCCATAGCGGATCGAAGCGCTGCTCCCACTTGATATAATCCGGATCGGTCCCGAGTTCATAGGCCAAATCCCAACTGGTCTGCTCCGGGAAGGTAATCTCTTCTATTGCATCGACGAAGGGATCCAGCACATACCCAGGATGCGGCGGGGCAGCGGCTTGTTGCGGATAAATCCTAACGGCGTCATCCTGGAACATGTGGGGCCGCGTCTCCCAGCCCCAGAGATACTGAGGAGGATCCACTGTCCAATCGCCATAATCGGCGGCGATACTCACCCAATAGATCTCATTGTCCCGATCCTGATGGAACCACTCCTCGGGCAGGAAATCCTGATTGAATTGGAATTTCGCCTCGGTAATTCCGGTTTCGGGATTCACATCCCAGCCATAGAACTCCAACTGGTAGTTTTGACAATACACTTCCCAAACCATTTTCCCGGGATGGCTATACGGAACATCCGGATTCGTATGAGCAGGGACATCGGTCCAGAAACCGATCTGGAATCCCTGGGGCAGTTGATCGGCGGGAGGAACCTCCTGAGAAAGCCAATTTCGGAATGATCCCCACCAATGAATCTTGGTGACGGGTTTGGGCCCCAGGCAATAGAAATCGTCCGCACAGAACGGCAGGGGCGCCGCCACAGACAGAGGATTAAACACGGAGATTTCATCCCAACCCAGATAATAATTTTCTTCCGGCGGATATTGCGGGTCCGGTACCGGGGGTTGAGACCATTTCACCGGCTCGAACCGTTTTTCCGCTTTGCCTTGAATCACAAAAGCCAGATCAATGGATGGCTGGGTACTGTCCGCATAGGGATGGCCTGTCGGATATACCAGTTCTCTCCAGACATGGGGCAGTTCGTTACCGGAGTCAAAAACCGCGTCATCCATAAAG
>CAZNQT010000378.1:0-5388 GCA_964574885.1 uncultured Pirellulales bacterium | reverse complement strand
GGCTTATCCAGGGTGGTCACAATGTCGTATTCCGGCGGCGTGGGCGATTCCCGCAGGTCCATGACGGCGCCGCCTTTGTTGGCTTCCGGTTCCGCTTTTTTCTTCTCTTTGAGCTTGATATACCCTTTGCTAACCCACTTTAACCATTTATCTTCGGGCACGCCGTTTTCGCGATAGACGCTGCCGCGACCGGAGGCCTCGGAAATCATCAGGGTGCCTTCATCGCCCATAAAGTTTTCGTAGTATCCCTGGCTGCTGTTGGTGGTGATGGTCTGATAGTAGGCCCGTACGACGCCCTGGGGCGTGTCGAATTCGTAGATGGCCATCACATTGTCGTACCATTGCCAGTCCTTCCAGTAGTCGATGCCGCCGCTGGCGATGACCGACTTGGGCACACTGTCCAGGAACCAGGCGTAGATATCGATCTGGTGCGAGCCCAGATCCTCAATGGGCCCCCCGCCTTTCCCCTTGAACAAACGCCAGTTGAGAAATTCTTTCATGGAGTCAAAGCCGTATTTCTTCAATACGGCATCGTCCAGCTTATAGCGATCGGGGACGACTTTCTCTTCGCAGGCGGCTCTGCCGCGGTTCCATTGACCGTTGATCGTGGTGATGCGGTTGAGCAGGTTGGCTTCTTTGATCAGCCTATTATAGCAGTGGATATAGCGGGGATTGCTGCGGCGTTGGTGACCGATCTGAAGGAGTTTGCCCGTTTCTCTGGAAGTCAGGACCATCTTTTTGGCGTTTTCCAGGACGTTGGACATCTCCTTCTCGCAATAGACGTGCTTGCCGGCCTTCATACAGGCGATGGCGTGCTCGGCATGCCAGAAATCAGGCGTAGCGACGATGACGGCATCGAGGTCCTTTTCTTTGGCCAACATATCCTGATAGTCGGTGTAAGCGTTGACCGGGGAGTTCTTGTATTCCTCCCGACGATTGAGCCGCCGCACGACGATCCGCTGATTGTACTTGGTCCAGATGTCGCAGACGGCTTTGAAGCGGACGTTGGGGATTTTCAGGGATGCGTTTAAGAGGACCTGGCCCTGCGCCCCGGCGCCGATCAGCCCGACGTTGACGGTATCGTCGGCGCCGCCCTGCCCGAAGACCACCGGCGTAATCTTCAGGGCTGTACCCGCCGCCAGAGACGCTCCCAGACTCGAACGCAGAAACTGCCGTCGATTCATTCCCGCTTGATGGGTTGTCACCTTGTTTTGATCGTTTGTCGTTTCCATAAAACCTCCATATTCATGAGTATCTCGTACACTGCACATTAGTCCGCTATAATCCCGATTTTACTGCCGCGTGGCAAGTAAATTATTATTCCCTCCGAACCGGGCTCCACATAACTCTATTATTTTCAATTATTTATCTTCCTCGTCGCCTCTCCCGAACATTTCGTCGCCTTATGATTAGGTCAATCTTTTGTGTCCTTGCTCAGTCAACGGTGCCTCCCTAACTTTCTACTGTCTTGACGAAACAACATATCGTATTCGTCTAATCTCTCGATACTCGCCCTTGATGTTGATCCCGTAAGGATTGTATGATATTAACCCACTCATTTATGGGTGGATTTGAGTTGAGTAAGAATAATAGGAAGTTATTACTAAGGAGTAAAACATGATGCGTTCGATCCTATCCTTGATTGGCCTGGGAATTCTGGCGGTTTCCGTCGGTTGTGAATCTACTGGTGGAAAATATCTATCGCTGTTTAATGGTAAGGACCTGACCGGTTGGCAGGCAACCGGCAACGCCAAATGGACCGTCGAAGACGGCGTCCTGGTGGGCGCCCAGGGTGATAACAACGCGCCCGGCGATCTCTTTACCACCGCTTCCTATCGCGATTTCATTCTGAAATCCACCTGGCGGGTCGAATGGCCCTGCAACTCGGGGATCTGGTTCCGCTACCAATCGCCGCAAAAGGCCTATCAGGCCGACATCCTCGAATATAAGAATCCTGTTTGCTATGCCGGTTCGCTCTATTGTCCGGGTAAGATGTTCCTGGCGATGAACACGGATAAGGAACTGGTGAATCGCGAGGGCTGGAACACCATGACCGTCCGTGCCGAGGGCGATCATCTGCAAATCTGGCTCAACGGCCGACAGGTCGCCGACGTCCACGATGACACCAGCGACTCCGGTCAGATCGGTTTCCAGGTTCATCCCGGCGCCCAGTTCGGGCACATGAAGGTGATGATTCGCGAACTGCTCTTACAGCCGTTGAATACGGAAAATTAACTCGTTTCTATTGCGGAAGATGTGGCACACCCGCCCTCGGGTGTGCGAATAAAAAATGCTCCGCCGAGAGCGGCGGAGCCACATCGCAAATTCCTACTTCTTGGGGGCGGGGATCGGTTTGGTAGCGCACTTGAGATCGCCCATGGCGAACTGGATACCCGCCAAGTAGTGTGCCAATATCTCCGGCGTACAGGTCAAATAATTATTGTGCCCGAAGGAGCAATAGAACATGCGGCCCTTGCCGACGGTCTTGATCCAGGTGATGCCGGTGTCGGCGTCGGTGGGTTTGAGCCCGTTGACGCCGGCGGTCGTCGGATCGGATAGATCCAGGCTGATCAGCACCCGTTGTTTCTTGCGGTCGTAGAGCGGCGGATCGGTGCGATAGATCTCGTCTTTGAGCTTAAAACGCTTCTTTTTGAACATTCGCGTCAGGGGATGAGTGGGATCATCGACCTTAAAGGCCCAGGTCCCGCCGGCAGTCCAGGGATGACCGGTGAACTTACCGCCCATGATCTCCTGCATTTCCGGCCAGTCATAGAAATTATCCGTGGCGGCATGAATGCCGACGATGCCTTTGCCACTTTTGATAAAGTTCAGGATGTTTTTACATATTTCCGGAGTCTCTTTGGGACTCACTTTTAAATGAGTGGTGTTATTAAAGCAGATGGCGTCGAACTGATTGAGTTGGTCAGACTTGAAAATATCCGGATCGTAACTCACGGTGACGGTAAAGGCGCCGGTCTTTTCGCCCATAATCTTCAACGCCTCGTCCCAATAAGGGATCGAACTGTGTTTGTAGCCCTGACTGAGACTGAATACCAGGAGTTTGCGCGGCTGTTTCGGTTTGACCGGGGCCTTTTTGGGCATGGCGTCTTTCATCTTCTGGATTTCTTCCGGTTTGACGGCCAGGGTGCAGCCGGCGAACAGACCGAATACAAACGCCAGAGCTGTGAGCGAACTTACGAATTTCCATTTTCTTTGCATGATTTTCTCCTTTCCGAAAATATTATTTCCCAGACATCAGTAAGGACCGGGTGGCATGCCTACGCCGGGGTTAGTCGGTTTAGGCATGTTATTATCGCAATTTGCATGGCTAAGCTGCGCGTAGCCATGCCACCCATCATTTCAATCCCGGCAAGATCGAGGGAACTGCCGGTCCGATTTTTTCTGTTTCCGGTAAGGTGCCGGCGCACCAGCGGATGGCTTGATGCACGAGCCAGCGGTAGTTGCCGTTGCCATAGGCCTGGGCGTCGTGGCCCAGTTGCAGGTAACAGACGCGGGCTTTGCCGTAGGTACGCACCCAGCCGATGGTAGGGTCGTTTTCCGGATGATCCGTGCCGAGAATCAGGTGGTTCTCTTTCTCATCATACCAGTAATTGCCGTAGGCCTCGTCGTGGATGAAAAAATCGCTCATCCCGATCGTAATAGGATGCTGGGGATCCTCGATCGAAATTTTCATATCGAGTCCGTGCTGGTATTTGCTCGGGGGAATGGTTTTGCCGTTTTCCGTGGTGGTTTTCAGGATGTATTTGCCGCCGATGATGTTCTTGTATTCGGGCCATTCATTATAGGCCGCGAGCGAATGATGCGTCGCCAACAATCCCACGCCTCGATCCAGCAACGTTTTGAAATTTTCCTGTCGTTTCGGCGAGATGTTCTGCGTCATGTTGTACAGCACGATCACGTCGTAGGGCCAGTCGTCGATATTCTCGAAGAGTTCGCTGTGATCTTTCTGGACGGCTTCGACGTAGGTGACGTCGTCAAAACTATCGAAGACGGCGAAAAACGGATCGTGCTCGAACTCATGTCCCCCGGTTACCACGACGACCTTGATTTTATTTTCGCTGCCCTCCGACAGTTTCGGCCGGGTGGTACTTTGACAAGAACACATACACGTCGCCATCCCCGCCATAATCAAACTTGCAACAATTCGAAAGCGTATCATCCGGATTCCTTTGTCCACTATCCACTATTCACTATCCACTAACCACTTTTCTTACCTGAGCTTTTTGATCCGCACGTGCCGATACCAGACGGGTTGGCCGTGGTCCTGGAACCCGATGAAACCTTCCCGCGGCATGTCCTTGATTGCCTTGTTGAATTTATTGGGTGAACCATCTTTGTTTTTATGCGGCGTGTCCCAATCATTCACGTCCATATTGATGATCGGTACGCCGTTCATGACGACGTAGATCATCGGACCCTTCGCCTCGATGGTCATATGGTTCCACTGCCCGGCGGGTTTGGTCGCCTTCTGGCTCGGCGACAGACAATTATAAATGGCCCCGCACTCGCCGTGGTTGGCGCCGTCGCCGGTCTCGTGGATCTGTACCTCGATGGAGTTCTGCACCAGGTCTCGCAAATTCCCCGTCCGGATAAACACGCCGCTGTTGGCGCCTTTATCGACTTTGAATTCGAGATCGAGAATGAAATCGCCGTACCGTTCTTTGGTCCAGACGTAGCCGCCGCCCTGGCGGGCCAACACGTCATTCTCCAGGGTCCAGCTACCCGGTTTAAGCTGTGCGTTGGACAGATCATCCTTAAAGAGAGGTTGCCAACCGCTGGGATTCAGCTTGCGGGCCATCTGGTCGAAGAATTTCGCACACTGTTCCAACTCCGGTACGGAATTCATCCAGTGGTATTCATACTCGGCGGAGAACACCCCTTGGAATTTACTTTTCGCCAGGAACTGCAATATCTGAGGCAGGTTCGCCTTGCCGGTGCCCCAGGGTACGTCGTGAGCGCTGGGATTGCCGAACTCGTTGAGGTCTTTCAGGTGGAAATAGATAATCCGGTGCTCGGCCTGCAATTTTTTCACCGCCTCGAGCGGATTAATGCCTGACCGCATCCAGTGCCCCGTATCGGCACAGGCGCCGATCCATTTACTGTGTCCTTTGCAAACCTTGAGCACCGTATCCGGATTCCAGTAGTGCGAGGATTTGGGATGATTGTGAATTGCAACGGCTATGTGGTATTCCTGACAGAGACGGTCGATCAGGTCGAAGTTGTCCTCCGAGGGTTCCGAGGCGATATTTTCGATGCCCATGATCTTGCAGAAATCGAACACTCGACGACATTCATCCTCGTTATTGGGCAGTCCCACCACGCCGTAACACACTAGCCGAATCCCGGTGTCCGGCAGTTTCTTTTTTA
>CAZNQT010000377.1:0-5397 GCA_964574885.1 uncultured Pirellulales bacterium | reverse complement strand
TAAAAGTACCCGGTCCTCAGATGCAGATTCATCCCTATAAGATGGATTTCAGTTATATGCATTCCTTTCATCATAGTCCGCCGGACGCCTACGAACGTCTGTTGCTGGACGCGGCGCTGGGCGATTCCACGTTGTTTGCCCGGGATGACGAAGTGGAAGCGGCCTGGACGTTTTTAACGCCTATTCTTTGCAGTTGTGCCCAGCAAAAGGCGTCGGAGTTACCGCTGTACCCGGCGGGGTCCTGGGGTCCGAAAGAAGGAGACGATTTGATCGAAGCCGACAGTCGGCAGTGGTATCTGACCCGCAGGCCAAAACAAAAATGACGAATTAAAAAAGAAACTCGAAGTACGAAACTTGAAGCACGAAACAATATCAAAATTCAAATGTATCAAACCAATGTTGTTTGGAGAATTTGAGTTTTGGTCATTTGAATTTGTTTCGGATTTAGAAATTCGGATTTCGGATTTATCATTAATTGCTTGCTAATGTACGCGTTATGGAATGGGAGGTGTTCCGATGAAGATTGGCATAATTTCGGATACTCACGATCATCATGAAAATGTATTAAAGTCGTTGGCGATTTTCAACGAACGGCAGGTGGCCTACGTACTGCACGCCGGCGATATCGTGTCGCCCTTTACGGCCAAATGCTTCGGGGGCCTGGATACCGCTAAATTTATCGCCGTCTTTGGCAATAACGAAGGGGAAAAACTCTTTCTGACCTCTGTGATTCACGGTTTCGGCGGCGAGATCCACGAATACTGCTATAAGGGTGAAATCGACGGCCGGAAAATCTTTATGACCCATACGCATCACAGCCTGGATGAGGTGACGCAAAGCGGCATGTACGATCTGGTCATTTACGGCCACACCCATAAACAGGACATTCGCCAAGTGGGCAAGACTCTCGTCATCAATCCCGGCGAGGCGACCGACTGGATTACCGGTACGTCGAGCATTGTGATCCTGGAAACCCAGGACATGAGCTACGAGGTGATTGATTTATAGAAATAAATGGTGTGCAATGCACACCCTACCTGACTTCAATGACGAATGACGAAGCTCGAATGACGAATCAATGACGAAAACCGAATGACAAAAGGTAGGGTGAGATGTGCCCACCAGTTCTTCTTATTTTTTTCACGCCAAGGCGCAAAGACGCCAAGAAAAATTTTGCCGCAGATAAAGGAAAATGAGAATTTACTTTCCTCGCCCCTTTTCTCTATTTTATGCAAAGTGGGATTTCATTTTTTCTTCAGATATTTTCCGAGTCGCACCAGTTGGGCGTGGGAATCCTGCGGGATATGGCCGTTGCCGACAAAAGAGGCAGATGAGGAATCCACATTGGCAGGACCGGAAGCGCCGCCGATAGGCACGTTGAGGGTAATGGCGCCGCCGACCGCTTTGACCGCATCGACAAACCGGAACAGTTCCGCATCGGTATAATGACAATACTGATTGGGGATCGCCGGATTAAAACTCAGATCGATGGGCAGCAGGCAGTGCCACTGCACATTGCCGATGAACTGCGCATCAGGCAGATAGAATTTTGGTTCCTGTCCTTTTTTTCGTAGTTTGCCCTGGGCATCGACGATGATCCCTTCTCCCGGCGGCCAGAGAAAATCGGTTCTGATTTTGCCGTCTTCCAGAAGGTGAATTTCGCCCGCATGATAGTCTTCTATTGGGCAGCGCGGCATAATGTGCCCATTAGAGGCACAAAATTCCGCCCCGCTGAACGCGACCACCGCCTCGGGATTGCCCGCCCGGCAGGCATCCATTTCTTTTTTCCAGAGAGCATTATCCTGTGGCCTGCAGCTATCGAACCACCAGCCGTCCAACAAGGGGCCAAGTCGAGTGGCGTAATCCCGGATAAATTCATTATGTCTGTCGATAAATCCGTCGGTTCCTAACCCCAAAAGCCTTTTTATCGTTGGATCGGCCCCGGTATAGGCTCCGGGAAGATAGACAATCAATTTTTTACCCCGTTTGTGCAACTGCTCACTAATCTGCCGAATCAGATCCCGATCGGGTGAAAACCCCCTTTCCAGTTTGTCAAGGTATTCGCATTTGCTGGAGAGATAGCCGGTCCCCTGTGCCAGGGTAAAAATGAGCCAGTCAGCATCAGTTTGCTCAAATTGGGCAATGAAATAAGCGAGATCAAAGTGGTTTACAATTCGATTCAGATCGGCGGTTTTTTCCGCCTGCGTATGGCCCTGCGGTATCACCAGATAGTGGGTCATAATCCCAAAGGCGCCCTGTGCCATCCAGGCGGCTTTGTTCGGCCGGCCATCCGGCTTGATCGTCTGGATGTTTTCTGCCGAAGATTTGGAACCCACGACCAGGAAACATAGTACTCCCGTGAACAGGAATCGACGGGTATTTTTCATAGAAATTCCTATCAAAATACTCTTTGCTCTTCTGATTTGGCTAGGGGATATCCGGTTCACCGTCGTCCGGTTCTTCCGGGCTGATAGCAAAGAGGATGGGATCGTTGTCATCGACAAAGTTACCGCTGCCCGGAGGTTCCTCGAAGGGCAAGGTCTGTCCGCCTTCGTTGGCCAGGAAAAAGCCTACTCCCGGAATCACTACGATTCCGGAAAGCGCCCCGTCGCCATCGGGCTCGTTCGAATCCAACCCTAAATCCTCCCAGGGAACCGTAATGTCCGGCCCGAGTGATTCCAGGCTGTCGGCGTCAAACCGGCTGATAACCCGATCGGTATAGCGCGTTACCAGCATGACGTCTCCGTCGAAACCGATATCGATAGGATGACTCACCTCAATAGAATCCACGATAACGCCGTCGGGAGAGATTCGGTACACCGTATCATTGCCGAAGCCTGCCACCCAGACCCGGCCCTGCTCGTCAATCTCGACGCCGCGCAGGTTTTGAGCCAGGGTGACGACTCCGTTGACGCCGAAGCTGACATCCAGTTCAGCATTGCTGATATAAACGTCGTCTTCGGTCAAAATTCTTTTTTCCAGAGTCCCAAACGTACGATCGGAGCTATAAAGCACTAACTGATTGTCCTGACGAGTAACCGCTACCCCTTCGACATTGACCAGATCGGAAATGGTAAAGAGGTGATTGGCGAGCCCGTGGTCATACACCTCAATGGTCGTTCCCTCGGCCAGATAGACTCTGCCGAGATCATCGACGGCAATGGCCTTACCCCGCACGTTGGTAATCCGTGAGATAAACGGTTCCACGTTGCCGCTCAGGTTCGGATCGATGCAGCGCACCTCGCCGTTCGGATACAAACTATTATTATATCCGGCGTAGAGATAGGCGCCATCCGGCGAGATGGCCAGACCGCGATTGTCACGGGGACGCCTTATCTGAGGATCGCCGAATACGGTTTCCGATTGGTCGATCAGGATCGGAACCGACCAGTCGAGATTGTCCAGATCGATATGTTGGGTTTCGTCAGGCAGCAGAGACTCCAGATACAGTTTGAGAGAATCCTCGCCGGCTCCGAAAAAAACCTCGGCGCCGCTGCCGTCGGCTTTGGTCGTCACAAAACCGGACACTTGAGTTTTAATGGTGAATTCGTTGTCGAGGGTTATTTTGGTTCGGTAAGGAATATAAACCTCATCAAAGGCGATCTCAAAGTATCGCTCGAGGTTTTCATTGTCGGTGCCGAGTTTATCGCGATAATCGGTAATCAATTGTTTTTTAATTTTTCCCGTACTTTTTACGGCCGGGGCGCCTTTTCGCGTACCGGTCAGTTGGATAGATCCCTTAAACAATATCTTTTCTCGGGGTTGGCCTGCTTTCGGACCTTTGGCGATTAGTTTGTCAGGATAAATCCGGCTGACCAGTATATCGAGAGAAGCGGTAAGATCGGAAAAGTCATCTTCCCGGGAACCTCGGGCCAGCGCCAGGGAACCGTCCAGAATCACGTTACTTTGCACCCAAATCGATTTGCGCGGTCGATAGCCCATCTCTAAAAGATCATCTGTGCTAATGCGATACGTGATGGTATGACCGGTAGAATTTTCGAGATAGTAAAACGGCTCGGCGTATCCGGGCGCCGTATAAGCGACCAGATGCAGATGAATCTCTTTGTTTTGGGTGTCTGGATTGCCGGCGGCAGCGCCATTAAAAGCAATCGCCAGATCTTCATAGATTTCTTCCGTAGAAAAATACGGTACGCCGTCTAGTAGAACTTCTTCCGACGCTTGTCCGGAGGAAATAACGGGTTGACCGTTACGATAAATATGCGGAATATCGCTATCCCATGCGTTAGACTGGAAGTTGGTTATGGCAGCCTGAGTGGGTATGGCCCATACTATATGCGCCATGGCTATGAGTAAGATAATCCGGATACATTGTCCCCTGTTACTGGGCAATTTTACAAAATGGTTATTCATAACCTGATATCTCCTTGCGATACGAAAGTGACTCCTCCATGAGAATGTGTATAAGGCACTAAACGTCAATGATAGCAGATTTCTACTTTTGTGTCAACGGAAATAGCGGGACGATAATGCCTATAGATATAGTACACGATGCAACGTAAGGATTCGGGCGGAATCGATACGTAACTCTCATGGATAGAACAACTTATGCTTGATGACAACGCAAAATATATATAGCATTGCTACAAAACTTGAAAATACCTTATACTCTTAGTAAGGTACCCAAGCGTAAGATTGTACGTAATTCGATGGTTTGGGCGCCGATAGGTGTGGGTAAGAAAGCGGTGAGAATGGCGTAGTGAAGTCAGACAGTGATAATTCAGGGAAAAGCCATTTGGCAGGCCAAGCCGCCGATAGGGGGCGGATTCGTTTGGCGGCTGTCGGTGACATGTTGTTGTGTATCGATCCTCGCGGCCAGGTGCCGCCGCGCGACGGCACGATGCTATTTTCAGGGATCAAATCCACCCTCGCCCAGAGCGATATTGCGTTCGGCAACCTGGAATGCACCCTGGAAGGCGACGGGAATACGGTGCCCACCGAACCGCGAGTTGTATCGTCTGCGGAACTGGTACGCAGCGTTCAGGAAGCCGGCATCCAGGTCGTAACACTGGCCAACAATCATGCGTTTGATTGTCTCCAGGCGGGCTTTGACCGTACCCGTAAGCTGCTCGATGAGATTGGTATCGCGTACTGCGGCGCGGGCGCTACCCTTGCCGAAGCGTCGGCGCCGGTGGTCCGAGAAATTAAAGGGATTCGCCTGGCATTTATCGGAGCGGTGGATAAGTGCACCGGTATCAGGAAGATGGCCGAGCCGGAGGATTATGGCGTGGTGCCGTTTGATATCGATCGTCTGGTCGTTCAGATCGGTGAACTACAAAGCGAAGTAGATCATGTGATTGTCTCGATCCACTGGGGCGAGGAGCGATTTCAAATTCCGTCTCCGAATCAAATCGAGCAGGCTCACCGACTGGTGGATGC
>CAZNQT010000376.1:0-5442 GCA_964574885.1 uncultured Pirellulales bacterium | reverse complement strand
GGATAATCACGCCCGAGAAATCGCGAAAATATTCAAAGGTCTTCGGGCCATAATAATCTAAAATGTATCCGATGACCTGGAACGCGCCGGGCGAACCTTCACCGCCCTTCGCTTCCACAAATTCGTCAAACTGCACGAACAGATCCAGGATAATCCGCAGCCCCAGCACTACGCACAGCGCGATCAGGTAGCTGATGAGAAACTCCCGCGCCACGTAGCGATCGATAATCCTCACCAGTGACGAGTGCCCCTTCATTTTCGGTGGTTCTGCATTCATATCAACGTCGAAACAGCATTTTATAAATAATGGCATTCGCCGCGACGACGGCCGCGATTCCCGCCCAGAGGAAGACCAGGCCCCCTTCCGGGTGGGCGCTATTTGCCTTGGCGATGTGTTTGCCGGTACAAATAGTAATCAGACACATGGCCGCCGGAATAAAACTGACGCCAAAGGCGATCAGCAAATGACTGCTGCGAAATAAAATTCCCAAGGCCGCTCCCAACAGCACCAGCACCACGCACCCGACGCCGAAGGCCAGACGCGAATGCAGCTCCACGCGAATGTCGGCGTCCAGTTCCGTGCATTCCTCCTTTAATTTCTGGTACAGACCTAGCAGGTATGCCGAGGGATTTTCCAATGAAGTTATATTCGCCAGCGATTCAGAATCCACTATTTGTTTCCAGGTGATCTTTTGCGTTTCCGCGACCAGATCCGGCGGGAGCGAAATCCTCGAAATTTGCCACGGGCCCGGCCGGTGAATCGTATCCTCATCCGCATAATTCCACTCCGTCTCTTCCATAAACAGACAGCCATAGGCTTGCTCGTCGGAGGTGAAATAGACCGTCAGCGTAGCGAGCGGCGAACGATAGATTTTCGTTCTTTCCCGATCCTTCTCTTTTATCGTCTGTCGCAGTCGGATCATACCGTCCGGCGGGTTGAGCAGCAGAGCGGTACGATTCTTATCGGCCATACGGATATTCTTCTTTTTCGTCGGCCGATGCAACTGAGCGCCCCATGCCTCCAAACGCAGACGATCTTCATCTTTTTGCAGAATCAGATATTTCCCTTCGCCCAGTCCTTCGTCGCAATATTTAATAAAACGCTCCACTAAAATCTGTTGACGGATTTTCCTGGTAAAGTTCCGGATATGCTCGAATTGCGTCATGTCCTGCCGAATGGCTTTCAACTGATCCAGCGTTTTGAATTCGATCTTATCCCGCCACAAATTCGGAGATTCATGAAAAAACAACAGGTTCTCGCCGGACGCCGACCCTTCATTTAGAATCGACGTCGCATTATGCAGGTAGATCGCGATCCGATGATTGTATTTCTCGACATTGAAATCCACCTCGGCATACTGCGCGGTAAAAATTTCATCGATTTTGTCTCGATCCAGCCTGACGACCGCCACGCCTTGTAATTGCAGACGGTCGCCACGACTTTCGGCATGATCGGCGTGAATGCGAATGTCGGGAAACAGGTTGCCCAGACTGCCCGTTTTGTTAATGTTACGATGAATGATGGTTTGCGCATCGGTTAAAAAGATGCGCTCAAATTTGCGGGTGAAATAGGGAATGATATGAAAGTCCAGCAACAGCGTAATAATCCCCACCGACAGAGCCAATGCCACCGCCGGATAGATCAGCGTTAAAAGACTGATCCCGCTGCTGCGACAGGCATTGATTTCATTCTCGCCGGCCAAACGTCCATACACAAGGGTCGTTGCCAGCAGCGCTGCAACCGGTATCACCATGGTTAAAGTGATGGGCAGCGTACACAGAATTAGAGTAGGCACATTGGCCGGAGCGACGCTGAACTGCTGCAGCGGCCTCAGCATCACTCCCAACCCCAGTACTACGCTCAATACCGCCGTCGCCAGCAGGAAATACTTCAACAGGTCCCGAAATATATATCGATGGATCGTAAATACCATAATATAGCGTATAGCGTATAGCGTATAATCGGTTAAATCAACGTTGTTTTAGACAGGAATTTCTTTACCGGGTTCCTGGAACCTGTTACAATGATTCCATGAAGGTTTTCCATTTTATCGACTCCAACCGCATTTTACGAACGATGGAGCCGCTGCGGTCCGCCGGTCGCAAGGCCGCCCACGAGATCATGGACCTTGTATGCCCCTCTCTTTGCCCGGCCTGCTCGGGTGAATTGAACGACCACTCCGAGACGCTTTGCTCCGATTGCTGGCACAAGTTGCGTGAAAGCATCCTCGGTCCAAATTGCCCCGTCTGCGGTCACGACAGCGGCCCGTATTCCCTGATCGAAGGTCGCTGTCATCGCTGTCAAAATCGCCGACCCGCCGTTACCCACGTACTTCGCGTCGGGCCCTACCAGGGCGTACTGCGGGAATTGATTCTGGCGTTTAAGTTTCGCCGTATGAGTCACCTGGATAATTTTCTCGGTTCACTGTTAGCTTCCGCCTTGCTGGGCGATCCGGAATTGCAGGACGTGGATATGATCGTTCCCGTCCCGCTGCACTGGCGGCGGCGGTGGACCCGCAGCTACGACCAGGCGGAACTGCTGGCTCGCGCGACCGCTCGTAAACTCAAGGCCCAGCAACGAAATATTCCCGTTAATTGCGATCTGCTTCGCGTCCGTTATACGGAACCGCAGACCTCCCTTGCGCCCAGCCATCGGCTCATCAATCTCCGCGGCGCCTTCGCCCTTAGACCGGACGTTCGCTTTGAGGGATTGCACCTTTGTTTGATTGACGATGTAACCACCACCGGTACTACCCTCCGCGTAGCGGCTCAAGCCCTTAAGAAAACCCATCCGAAACGGATCTCCGCCGCCGTCCTCGCCGTCGCCGCCAACGATTGACCATAATCTGTTGTATCGCAATGTCTTATGGAAATACTAATTTTAAACTATTTTATACAAAATTAGTATTTATGATATTACATACACAAATACCGGAGACATACATGCGTCATAAAAACCTGCTCACCGCGGAAAAATGCGTCTTACTGGTGGTCGATATCCAGGAGGCTTTTGTGGGCCATATCAGCAAACTGGAACGAGTCGTCGAACGAAGTAAGATTATGATCCAGGCGGCTAGGTTGCTCGATGTGCCGATAGTCGTCACCGAACAGTATCCCAAAGGCCTGGGGAGAACTGTCCCACCGCTTCAGGAAGCGTTGGGCGACTGCTATTACTATGATAAAGTCACCTTTAGCTGTGGTCAGGACGATTCGATCCAAAAGGCCCTGCAAAATACCGGTCGATCCCAGGTGCTCATCGTCGGCATTGAAACGCACGTTTGCATTCTGCAGACGGCTTACGATCTGTTAGCGATGCACTTGCAGCCCTATATCGCTGTCGATGCCGTTGGTTCTCGTCGTGAATCGGATCGTCAGGCGGCCCTGCAGCGTCTGCAACAAGACGGCGTCACCCTGACCACCACGGAAGCCGCCATCTTTGAGATGACCGGCTCGGCGAAACATCCAGCTTTCAAAGAAATCGCCAAACTGGTAAAATAACTTGTAGGATGGGATTTTACCCCACGCGGTAATCCATACCTCGAAAGGATACGATTATGAGTTTTCCTATGGTTCGACTCAGTCGATTGCGTGCCAGCGGCACACTCCGTTCCATGGTTCGCGAAACCTCATTGGCAGTAACGGATTTGATTGCTCCGATATTCGTTCACCATGCGGATAATGTCCGAAATCCCATCGCATCCATGCCCGGTCAATTTCAGCTTTCCGTCGAGAACGCCGCCGATTACGCCAAACAACTTTTCGACCTCGGCGTCCGTTCGGTTTTGTTATTTGGTATCCCGGCTAAAAAAGATCCCATCGGCAGCGACACCTGGGACGATACTAACGGCGTCATGCAACGAGCCCTGCGGGCCTTGAAGCAGGCGGCGCCGGACATGTTGCTCATTACGGACGTTTGCTTCTGCGAATACACCGATCACGGTCACTGCGGCGTACTCATCGAACGCAACGGCGAGAAAGTAATCGACCACGACGCCACCCAGGAAAACCTCGCCTTGCAGGTCGTTTCGCATGCCAAGGCCGGCGCCGATATGGTAGCGCCCTCCGGTATGATCGACGGCGCCGTCGGGGCCATTCGCGAAGCCTTGGATGGAACCGGTTATTCTCACATACCCATCATGGCCTATGCCGCTAAATATGCCTCTGCCTTCTATGGTCCCTTCCGCGATGCCGCTGAGGGCGCGCCGCAATTCGGCGACCGCCGCAGTTACCAGATGGACATTGCCAACGCCGGCGAAGCCCTCCGCGAGGTCGAACTCGATATCGCCGAAGGCGCCGATATCGTCATGGTCAAACCGGCGCTGGCCTACCTGGATATTATCCGGCAAGTTAAAACCGCCTTCGGCATGCCCACCGCCGCCTACAATGTCTCCGGCGAATATGCCCTGGTCAAAGCCGCCGCTGAAAAGGGCTGGCTCGATGAACAGGCCGTCGCCCTCGAGATCCTCACCGCCTGTAAACGCGCCGGCGCCGATCTGATCATCACCTATCACGCCGCCGACGCCGCCCGATGGTTGAAAACCTGATGTATTTACCGATGCCTGAATCGTCTGGTTCATAATTCCTCCGGTTTTCAGAGTTTACAAAAAGGTCGGATTCGATATACTTTCCTTAATAATTGATACTGCGCGTATTATTCGTACCAGGTAAAGGGATTTGGCGGCGATGGATTCCGGGAAAAAACCTGATTTCTCCGACCCGATTCAACTGGCGTCCATTATCGCCCATCAGCTCAAATCGCCTATCACCTCGGCGACCAGTATTCTCCAGACTCTGGTCGGCGGTTTTGCCGGGCCGTTGAACGCCAAACAACTCGAATTAATCAATAAAGCGGTCCATCGATGCAACGAATCCCTGGAAACCGCTCAGCGTCTGCTGACCATCTCGGCCACTTTACATGGAAAAAGGGAATTTCAGGGCGTGGCGGATTTGATTTTCCTGGTCCACAAAGTTCGTCTGAATTACCAGGAAGAAGCCTCCAGCCGTCACATCGACTTATCTCTGGACATTCAAATCAATCAGGCGCAGGTGCGGGGCTATGAGCCCGCCTTGACCGAAGCGATTCAGGCTCTGCTGCACAATGCCCTGAAATATACTCCCGATTACGGTCGGATCTGTTTATCTCTCCTGCCCGGTCCCCAACCGGAAACCATTGGTATTTCTGTCGCGGACTCCGGGATTGGAGTGCCCGAAGAGGAGATCGGTCATATTTTTGAACCGTTTACCCGATCCCACGCCGCCCGAAAATCCGATCGGCCCGGCACCGGGCTCGGATTACCCTTCGTCAAGGCGATCGTCGAAGCCTCCGGGGGTAGTGTTGACGTTACCCGCTCGACATTTGGGGGCGCCGAGTTCCGAATTTTTCTTCCTCTGGCGCCTGAAACCGTTTCTGCTCAAGGAGAAACTCCTATGTCGGATACGCTT
>CAZNQT010000375.1:0-5456 GCA_964574885.1 uncultured Pirellulales bacterium | reverse complement strand
AACGAACCATCCAAAACAGTTTTCCCGCCTTGTGATCTGGATGGTACGTCATGAGTGGATTACCTATTTTGCTCTGGGTATTATCGCGAGCAGCATCTGGGTCTTCGTCGAAATTGCCGATGAGGTCGTAGAAGGCGAAACGCATACATTCGACGAAAAAATTCTCCTGTCGATGCGAAATCCCCAAGACCGCTCGGATCCGCTCGGTCCGGAATGGTTCGAGGAAATGGGTCGTGATTTTTCCGCCCTGGGCGGCATGGGAGTTTTGATCGTGCTGACATTAGCGGTATGCGGCGGATTGCTTTTACAAAAGAAATATCACGCTATGTTTTTAGTAATGATCGCGGTGAGCGGCGGTTTTATTCTGTCCCTGATTCTCAAACAGCAGTTTGAGCGTCCCCGTCCCGATTTAGTGCCTCACGGTTCTTATGTATTCACGGCCAGTTTTCCCAGCGGCCATTCCATGCTATCCGCCGTGACCTATTTAACCCTGGCCGCACTCCTGGCCCGTTTTCATTCGCAAGTGTCCTTCAAGATTTATATTATGCTCGTGGCCTCGTTTATCACCGTCTTGGTGGGCATCAGTCGAGTGTACCTGGGCGTGCACTGGCCTACGGATGTTTTAGCGGGGTGGGCCGCCGGCGCTGCCTGGGCTACGATCTGCTCCCTCACTGCCAGTTACCTCCAAACACGGGGGCAAATCGAATAGCGATCCTTTGGATGGAACTTATACCGGGAAAATGTTTGGTAATTCCTGGTAAATACCGAAAATAAAATACATGAATACCGAGGTATCCAACGCTGTCAGTGTTATTATACCCGCCTATAACAGCGAGCAGTACATCCGCCGAGCGATCGACAGCGTGCTGGCCCAGACGCATCCCGCCTCGGAAATTATCGTGGTCGATGACGGTTCCACGGACAACACCTGCGAAATGGTACAACGCTACGGTCCGCCGGTCCGATATCTTTACCAGGCGAACGCCGGTCCCGGCGCCGCCCGCAACACCGGCATCCAGGCGGCAAAGGGTGAATGGATCGCCTTTCTGGATAGCGACGACGAATGGGCGCCGGAAAAACTCCAGGTCCAACTGGATCTCTTGCATCGGAATCCGGATCTGGTCTGGGCGACTTCTAATTTTCAACGGTGTCTGTGCGATGAAAACCGCCGGGGACCGGAAGTGGATCCCGCACGTGCCAAGCATTTTTTGGGGGGTAAAGAATACTTTGATAGTTACTTCTCCGCCTACCTCTCAGGCTGTGGAGGTTGCACGGATACCAAAATAATCCATCGCAAAGTATTTGAAGTTGCCGGCGTATTCCAGATCGGGATCAACCGTTCTGAAGATATGGATCTCTGGAGTCGTATTGCCTTTTGTCAGCCTCGTATGGGATTCTCCCCAAACCCTCTCGCGGTATATCATATGGAAGCCGCTCCCAGCCTTATGTACGAGCACGTGGAAGTTGAGATTTTTTCCCGGTTTATCAACCGCAACCTGAAACTCGCAACGGAATATAACCGGCGGGAGGATTTTATGCCCTTTGCATCTCACCTTATGCAACTCTGGATGCGCGCTCAACTGTTTACCGGTGATGCACAGAATATACGTCATTTATTAGACGAGCATGGAGATCTGGTTCCCTCCGGTTTTCGCAGTATAATACGCCTCGCTGCCACATTCCCTCGTACCAGTAAAGCGGCATGTAGATTTCTGTCTCGCCTGGTTAGACTGTTTCGCCTGCGCCGGCGCGTGACTCGAAAACCTCAAGAGTTCCCTGATTAAATTACGATTTTCTCATTTGGCGAGAACTTGCCTATATACACGTTCCAGGGCCTGGATTTGATTTTCCACGCCGAAGGTTTCCGTACCACGATACGCCGCCTCGGAGATTTTCCCGGCCAAATCCGGATCCAAAGCCAGTCGTTCGATACAAGCAGCAATATTTTCAGGAGTGTTGGGCGACGGGACGAGGGCATTTTCCTCATGGCGTACAAATTCCGCCAATCCGTCCGCATCCGAACAAACCAGGGGAACCTTCGCGCGCATGAATTCTAAAGCGACGATTCCGAACGGTTCCTGTCGGGAAGGCACGACGCCGATATCGAAGGCGTTCATGAATTCCGCCACATCCCGGCGAAATCCGAGGAACTGCACGTGTTGTTGTATTCCCAGTTGTTGGACTCGCTTCTCGAGCGTCGGCTGATCCGGTCCGTGGCCCAACAGCAGCAGTCGATAGCGTGGGGACTGTTTCAACAGGATGGCCATCGCTTCGATTAAAAGATCTACTCCTTTCACCTCGTGCAACCGACCGGCATATCCCAGAACCATATCATCGTCGGTGAAATGGTATTCTCTCCGGAACCGGTTCCGCGCTGCGGCATTCGGCTTAAATGTTTCCAGGTCCACCGCATTGTAAATCACTTCGATTTGCTGCGGATCGACGTTGGCCACCTTTTCCAACTGTCGTGCCGTCGCGTGCGAAGTTGCGATAAACCATGACGCTCGATGTTTCAGTCTGCGTAAGAGCCGGCGATACGCGTTGTACTGAATTCCCGGACGAAAAATCGGACCGTGTTCGTGTACCACCACACGCACATTGCGAAAATAGGTTGCCAGCAGCGCTCCCAGAATCGGTTTGTGCAAGTGAGCATGAATGATGTCGATGTGGTGGTTACGGCAGATCTGCAGGATGGCCCGGAATTTCCGCGGATCGTAATTCGGGTAATCGAACTCGATGATCGGGGCGTCGATTTCGATTTCCACGGGTCGCGGTCGCAGCGGATACACGAACTGTTCGATGTCCGGATTGCGATTCCGCTCCATCAGATATTTTAGACACGTCTGCGCTCCCCCCAGCCGCAAACTGCCAATGATGTGTAATACCCGTATTGTCATATCCAACTTGAAACCTGAAACCAAACCGGGATAAACCGGTAAATCCTAAGCACGAAGTCCTAAATCCTAAACAAATTCAAATTACCTAAATACAAATTTTAAAAACAATGGTTGGGTGGCATGCCTACGCGAAGCTTAGGCATGTTTATTTTCACTCACCAATTCGCGAAAAATCGTTTTATATTCCTCAATGATTTTTTTTATATCGTGATGTTCTTCTGCGTAGCGTCGGGCATTTTGGCCATATTTTTTTTGCGCTTCCGGTTCCGTCAGTTCTACGAGCATTCGAACGAACCGATCCCAGTCGCCATGGGCGCACTTGCCGCATTGATACCGATCCAGAAAACCGTCCGGATTGACGTTCAAGGAGAGGATCGGCGTGGCCCACTTGCAGGCCTGGATGAAGGTATTGGGAAAGCCCTCCGAATCGCTGGTATTGACCAGAACCCTGGCCCGCTGAAAGTAGGCGTCGATCTGGTGGAAATCCACCCGGGGCAAGAACTCCAGATTCTCGATCGCTTCCGCTTCCCGCACTACATCCTCATACCCACTCCGGCCAAAGGCCTCCTGACAGATCATCACAAACCGCTCACCCGGATTCGCCCGGGCGAGTTTTAGAATCAAATCCGGCCTTTTGATTTGAGCACTGCGACCGGACCAGAGAACGATCTCTCGTTCGGCATCCCCGTACGCCGGCAGCGGATGACCGTTGGGAATCGCCACGGCTCGAATACCGAGGCTTTGTTCCAGGTTATCTTTATCCTTCTGGTTTTGCGTGAAGACAACCTTTGCCTTACGCAGCGCCCAGGCAAACGCCCGACCGAGTAAAAAATGCTCCTTGAGGAATACTCCGTCGCATTCATGTTCATTCGCCGTTCGATAGGTAAACGACTTTTGATATTTCCGGCAATAGTACGCCGCCAAAGGCACTCCCGGCGATGCCGTCTTCATAATATAGATATCGGCATCAACAACTTTCAATGCCTTCCAGATTTTTTTCGCACCCGTTAAGGAATTTCGTTTGAAATCCAGACTTCGGATAACGCGAATTCCATGGTATTCTTCTTCTTTTGCCTGCCCGTAATCCGCCACCACGAAGCTGACATCAAATTCTTTTTCTTTCGCCAATTCCGTTCCCGTTTGATACATATCCACTTCGGCGCCGCCGAACACTGCTTCGATCTCCGGATTAAACAACGGATACGACTTGGGGCAGACAAAACAAATATGAATCGGCGTATGACTCAAACTCTCTCCCATGACAGATAACTATAATTTATCCAGGACGTTTTGGTAACAGGCAGTATATTTTTTCGCTACGGCGGTCCAGCGAAATTGTTCCACTCGTTTCCGGACCGATTCGCCTAACTGCATACATAATGAATCGTCTTTCAGAAGTTTCTGTAACTGCTCTTTGATTTCCAGGCTGTTCCTGGGATTGACCAGCAGGGCGCTGTCGCCGACGACTTCAGGGCAGCCGCCGGCCGTGCTGGTAATGATCGCCATTCCCGCCGCCATCGCCTCCAGGAGCACCATCGGAAAGTTTTCCGCCTCCGACGGGAAGATAAATATCCCGCTCTCCTCGTACAATCGCCGAAAGCGCGGATCCTCTTTATCGAGCCACCCCCAGAAGTGCACGGCGGCGTCGATTTGCGCCGCTATTCTCTGCAATTCCGCCCACATCGGCCCGTCGCCCACCACGTGCACTTCGCCGGTAAAATCCGTCTGACCGATTGCTTCCAGGGCGTATTGAAATCCCTTACGTCCCAACAGCCGACTGCAGAGCAGGATATTTTTATTCTTCTTTATCGTTCGAAAATCAGTTAGATTGATTCCGTTGGGAATAATTTCGACCGTGGCACGGGAACATTTCGCCTGGATCAGTTTTTTCAGCGATTCGCTCGGCGAGATCAACCGCGCCGCCCGATGCACCAGGAAATGCCACGCCGGACTCAAGAGCTTGTGATCCAGTCCGAACCGCTCCGGATTATAGCCCGGTACGTCGCTGCCGTGACAGGTGATGACCAGCGGAATCCCGCAACAGCGGCTCACCAGCCACGCCAGAGGACCGCCGGGAATGATAAAGTGACAGTGGATAATATCGTATTTTTCCCGTCGCGCGAGTTTCAGCGTCGTGGGCAATGCCCCCGGCAAGAAGGTGGCCATCTCGTGCGTATGGCAGATATCCGCCCGCTTTCGCAGCGCCGGCGTCCGATAAATGTTTACCCCGTCGAGAATTTCATAACGGGGCAGGTTTCCGAAGTGCATCGTCACAGCGTCCACCCGATGGCCCAGGCGCACCAGGTGACGACACAATTCCAGCGCCACCGGACTGGCGCCGCCTCCCACCGGCGGAAACTCGTGATTCAGCATCAGAATCTTCATATCATCCCTGCGGGATTCTTAATTGCACTTACGCTCAGCTTACATTAGTAAAACATATGTCATTCCAAAGCAACGCAGAAATATATATACCATTGGTATCATTATATCGGGAAATCCCCCCTAAAAAAGCATATCAAACATAAGAAATAAATGGTGTGCAGTGCACACCCTACC
>CAZNQT010000374.1:0-5472 GCA_964574885.1 uncultured Pirellulales bacterium | reverse complement strand
GATAAGCAGATCGAGGCGACGCTGGCGGATTTCCGGGCGGCGATAACGGCGGCGAAAGCCGTCAACGCGCCGTTTACGCTGGCGACGTGCGGCTGGGTACTGGGGCCGCCGAAGGATCGCTCCCTGTTTGATAATTTTCTGCCGAAGGAGATGCCGCTGAGCTGCATTAACCGCAATGTAGGGTTTTCGCCAGTGGAACCGGGCTTTGCCAAGGTAAAGGATAGGCCAATCTGGGCAATTCCCTGGCTGGAAGACGATCCGGCGCTGATCCAACCGCAGTTGTGGGCGGGTCGGATGCGTCAGGATGCAGCCGATGCCTTGGCCTATGGCTGTACCGGGCTGATGGGCATTCACTGGCGGACGCGGATTCTGGGACCGAATCTATCCGCACTCGCCAAGGCGGCCTGGGATCAGAAAGAATGGAATCCGAATTTCGGTAAACCCTACCAACCGTCGAAACGCAAACTCAAGGAAGGTCGCGAAGGCGGTAAACCGGCCAACTATCCCCAAAACCAGATCGAAGGAACCGATCAGGATCCTCTCTATCAAACCGTACGGTACGACGTAAAAGGATATCATTTCAAGGTGCCTAACGGCTCGTATAAAGTGACGCTGAAATTCTGCGAGGTGCATTACCATGAAAAAAACAAACGGGTGTTCAGTGTGAAACTGCAGGGAAAACGCGTGATCGATCAGTTGGATATCTTCGCCCAGGTCGGCAAGAACAAGGTGCTGGATTATACGTTTGAAGAGGTTCAGGTTGCCAACGGTTTTATATCCATAGATTTCAATTACATCATCGAGTTACCCGCTATCGCCGGCATTGTGATCGAAGGCGCTACCCTCACCCGCAAGATTAATTGCGGCGGAGCAGCCTATCAAGATTACCAGGCGGACCTGGCAGATATCAGCATCGAAATGAAACCGCGAGAGATGCCGGCACAGGATTTTTACAACGACTGGGCGCTGACGCAATTTGGACCCGAAGTCGCAAAACCTATTGCCGAGATGTTTACCAGGTTGGACGGCGGACCGCAGGGCCAGATCGGTACATCGCGCAGGTCGAAGCTGCCCCGGCCCTCGACCTGGGTGAACGGACCAGGAGGCATTCAACCGGATAAACGCAACTGGCAGGAAGTCAGCAAGGAATATGGATTTGTGGCAGAGATGGCCGCGTTACGGCCTCTGGTCAAAGGCGCCGGTAATCTCGAGCGATTTGATTACTGGTTGAATCAGTTCCGCTATCTACGAGCCGTGGGAAAAGTAAACTGTACCTGGGCCCAATTCAACGCTGCCATGGATAAAGTCATAGCCGAAAAGGATAAAGTCAGACAGAAACAACTGGCGCGCTCTACAGCACTGGCCATCCGCAAAGAACTTATCCAAAACGTTGCCGAAGTTCACAAGTATTTACTCGCCAGCATCACAACTTCCGGCGGGATGGGGAACGTGACGAACTGGCAGCAGCATATTATACCGACGCTGTTGGTGGCGCCCGGTAAAGAGTTAGCTAAAATTCTCGGTGAGAACCTTCCCGCCGATGCCGATCCCTGGAAACGATATGAAGGGCCGATGAAGCTGATCGTGCCCACCGTACGCACTCAATTGGAATCGGGGGAGGATCTGAAATTAAAAGTAATCGTTCTGGCACAAAATCCCCCCCCGCAGGCGTCTTTATATTGGCGAACGTTAGGGGAAGGAAACTATATATCGATGCCGTTGCGACATGTTGCCCGCGGGGTGTATTCGGTTACGATCCCGGCGGGAACAATTAACGGCCGGGATCTGGAATATTACGTGCAAGTAAAGACTACCGATGCCGGTACGTTATATTTTCCGACGACTGCACCCAAGATGAACCAGACGGTGGTGGTGATGAAATCCGACTTTTAATCAAAGGATAATACAATGCGATCCGATTCCATTCGAAAAATTTTATTTGGGGTGAGCTTAGTTTGCTTGACGGCTGTCGTATCAGTTCCCCTATTCGCAGACGATACGATGTTAACCAACGGTGGATTTGAAGATAATTGGTCGGGCTGGAGTCCGTTCTGGTCGCGCGAGAAAAACGTTGGTTCGGCGCAGATCGACGCCCGCATGTTGCACGAGGGCAAGCAAGCGGTTCGCGTGACACATACAGGATCTAAAGACTGGTGTATCAATCGCCGGGAACGAATCCCGGTCCAGCCGTTACAGAAATACGAGCTGCGCGGTTGGGCACGTCTGGAGGGGGAGGGAACGGTTTCGTTAAGCGTGGCTCTCTATGATAAAAATGAGAAGGCCATTTACTGGACCTATGCCGCTCGGAACGTGAACGAAAAATCGAAGTGGCAGGAATTAAAAACCACCTTTCTTATTCCTCCGGGTGCGGCCACCATGACGCCCCGTTTCGTCGGGACCGGCAGCGCTACGGTTTGGCTCGACGATATTTCTTTAACCAGCCAGGGGAAAATTCATCCTATTCAAAACGGCGATACACCCAGGACGGTCAATGTCGAAAGTCCAAAATTAAAAGTGATTTTCACGCCTAAGGATGCATCTCTACGCGTGACCGACAAGCGCACCGGCCGCACCTGGAAACAGGAACCCATCGGCGGCGGATTGATACCTGCCGATGTTAAAGTCATTCACGGCATAACCGAAATGAAACTGATTCATCCGGAATCGGCGCAGGAATTCACTCTTAAAATACATCCGTATATCGACGAGCCGGAAATTTACCTCGAAATCGAAGGACAGGGCGCCATGCCGGGTGCGCTGGCTTATCCTTATCCGTTTTTAACGCAGCCGGGAGATTTCCTGATTATGCCGGTGAATGAAGGTATCAGCTATCCCGTGGAGGATAAAAGCCTGGGTGAAATGTATTATCACTTATACGGCGGGCATGGTCTGTGCATGGCTTGGTACGGCGTGACGGACGGCGATCAAGGGATAATGGCGATTGTCGAGACGCCGGACGATGCCGCGGTTCGGGTACTGCGTCAAGACGGTCGATTGTGTCAGGCGCCGCAGTGGCAGGGCCGGAAAGGTCAGTTTGGTTATACCCGAAAACTGCGTTATATCTTTTTTGATAAGGGCGGTTATGTGGCGATGGCCAAGCGCTACCGGCAATATGCAAAACAAATCGGTCGGTTCAAAACGCTGGCAGAGAAACGAAAGCAACGACCGGCATTGGATAAACTCATCGGGGCGGTGAATGTATGGTGCTGGCAAAATAACGCACCAGCGATCTGTCGCGAGATGCAGCAGTTGGGGATCGAGCGGATCCTCTGGAGCCATCGTCGCGGACCGGAGGAATTGCAGCAACTCAATAAGATGGGAGTGTTGACCAGCCGCTATGATATTTACCAGGACGTAATGAATCCGGCGAATTTCCCCAAGTTGCGCGGCGTGCATCCCGATTGGTCGACGGAGGCCTGGCCAAAAGATTTGATGGTCCAACCCGATGGTTCTTACACCAAAGGCTGGCGCGTGCGCGGAAAAAACGGTGAGATGTATCCCTGCAATGTACTCTGCGATAAACAGGCGCCGAACTATGCCCGCAAACGGATTGCGGAAGAATTGAAAACGCATCCTTATAAGTGCCGGTTTATCGATACGACAACCGCATCGCCCTGGCGGGAATGTTACAGTCCCGACCATCCGATGACGCGCAGCGAAAGTAAATACTGGAAAATGCAACTGCTGAAGGTAGTCAGCGAGGAATTCCACCTGGTCTGTGGTTCGGAGACCGGTCACGATGCGGCGGTGCCGTTCGTGGATTATTTTGAAGGAATGCTCAGTCTGGGCCCCTATCGCGTTCCCGACGCCGGGCGGAACATGAGCAAACTCTGGCAGGAAGTACCGGAACGAGTCGCCAAGTTTCAAACGGGGTGCTACTATCGTCTGCCGCTTTGGGAATTAGTCTATCACGATTGCGTCGTGGCGCATTGGTACTGGGGCGATTATAATAATAAACTGCCCGGCTTGTGGGATAGGCGGGATTTGTTCAATGCACTGTACGCCACGGCGCCGATGTTCATGTTCGATACAAAAGTCTGGAATCAATATAAGGATCGATTCGTTCAAAGTTACCAGGCAACCTGCCCCATCGTACGGAAGTGCGGCTACAGCGAAATGCTCGAACATCGCTGGCTTACCGAGGATCACGCCATTCAGCAGACGAAATTCGACAACGGCACAACCATCACCGTAAACTTCGGTGATAAATCCTTTCGCATGAATGACGGCTATATTTTAAAGCCCCTGAGTAAGCGAGTGGTCGGTTGGAATAAAATTGACGTGGTTACGCAGCGCCGGATTCCTAAAAATAAGGATAGCGAGATATTTTACGTCACACAAAAAAAGCAGGCGTGGGATCCTGCTAAAACAGCGGTGATCGTTTGCGACATGTGGGATCAGCACTGGTGTAAAGGCGCTACGGCGCGCGTGGCGGAAATAGCGCCGCGCATGAACGAATTTGTATCACAGGCTCGGCAGCGTGGCGTATTAATCATTCACGCTCCCAGCGGCACCATCAATTACTATAAGGATCATCCGGCACGCCAATGGACTCAGAGCGTACCGAAAGCCAAAAATCTTCCCAAGGACATCGACCGCTGGTGCAGTTGGATGGATGAGAATGAAAAGAGGGTTTATCCGATCGATCAATCCGACGGCGGCTGTGATTGTGTGCCGAAATGCAAACAGGCTCATCCCTGGAAGAAACAGATCGAGACCATCGAAATCAAAGAACGGGACGCCATCAGCGATTCCGGCGCGGAAATCTGGAGCTTGCTGGAACAGCGTGGAATCGAAAATGTAATGTTGGTCGGCGTGCATACGAATATGTGCGTCTTGGGGCGGCCGTTCGGTCTGCGGAATTTGGCCCGCAATGGTAAAAACGTGGTTTTGGTGCGCGACCTGACCGATACGATGTACAATTCGCAAAGCAGACCCTTTGTCAATCACTTTACCGGAACCGATCTGATCGTCGAGCATATCGAAAAATATATCTGCCCGACGATTACCTCGGACGTGCTCACCGGTAAAAAGCCGTTTCAGTTCGCCGAAGATAAACGTGCCCGAATCGTATTCTTATCTGCGGAATCGGAATACCAGGCGGCGGAGACCTTGCCGATCTTTGTCGATTATCTCGAAAAAAAATTCAATTATCATTGCCGGATCCTGCAGGGCAGCTATTCGCGTAGCAGCGGTGATAGCAATGAGATTACCGGCATGGAGGCGCTGGAGGATGCGGATTTGCTGATCGTGTTTGCCCGCCGGAGAGCGTTTCCCGCAACACAAATGAAATACCTGTATTCCTATTTGGAAGGCGGAAAACCGCTGATTGGCTTGCGGACGGCCAGTCATGCCTTTGATACAAAAGGTAAACACTCCGAAGGCCACGTCGAATGGCGGGATTTCGACCCCACGGTACTCGGCGGTAATTATCACGGTCATTATGGATATGGCCCGCAATGTACCGTTACA
>CAZNQT010000373.1:0-5473 GCA_964574885.1 uncultured Pirellulales bacterium | reverse complement strand
CGAATATTCAGTGCGGACCGGATTGGCGCTCAACTGTCAGATCGCTCGGTTCACCAAGTGGGACCGGAAAGGCTATTACTATCCCGACCTGCCAAAAAATTATCAGATCAGTCAATACGATCTGCCTATGAGCTTCGACGGCTATATGGAAATCCCCCTGGAAGACGGATCGACCAAAAAAATCCGCATTATCCGCGCCCATCTCGAAGAAGATGCCGGCAAGAACCAGCACGAAGGACTCGATCATTCGCGCGTGGACCTGAATCGTACCGGCACGCCGCTGCTGGAGATCGTCACGCATCCGGATCTGTCCAGTCCGGTCGAGTGTCGCATCCTCGCTCAGGAACTGCAAAAACTGGTACAATTCCTCGGCGTCTCCGAAGCGAACATGCAGAAAGGTCACATGCGTTTCGAGCCGAATATCAACCTGCAGATCATTGACGACGGCAAAGAATACCGTACGCCGATCTGCGAGGTAAAAAATCTCAACAGCTTCAGAGCCCTGGAAAAATCCGTTGCCTATGAAGAGTGGCGCCAACTCGACGAATGGAAACGCGACCGCAATTTCACCCTCGACAACCTCGGCAAACAGAATCGCGGCTGGAATGACGACCGTGAGGAGACTGTCTTTCAGCGTGAAAAAGAAGAGGCCCACGATTATCGTTATTTCCCCGAGCCGGACCTGGTTCCGATCGAGATCGACGATGCCTGGCTCGAGGAAATCCAAGCGACCGTAGGCGAACTGCCGCTGGCGATGAAAAAGCGATTTATCGAGGAATACGCCTTGAACGAATACGATGCCTCGGTGCTGACTGCCGATCGGGCGACGGCTGCATTTTTCGACCGTGCCATTGCCGTAGCCGGCTATCCCAAACGGGTCGCGAACCTGGTGACCCAACACGGACTGAAAATTGCCAACGAACGAAACTGCACCGTAGCGGAAATCGGCGTGACGACCGAACAAGTGGGACAACTGGCCCGACTCGTTGAAGACGGTACGATTAACGCCTCCGCCGCAGCGACCATATTCGAAAAAATGCTCTCCGACGACCGTAACCCCGAAACCATCGCACAGGAGAATAACCTGATCCAACAATCCGATACGTCCGCCCTGGAAGCGATCCTGGACGAGGTCTTAGCCGCTAATCCCCAAGCCGTCGCCGACGTACAGACCGGCGGTAAAAAAACCAAAAAAGCTCGCGGCTTCCTCCTCGGCCAAGTCATGCAAAAAACCCAGGGACAAGCCAATCCACAAATCGTCAATCAACTACTCGGTGAAAAATTAAAATAAAATCTGTGACAATCCGGGAATTCTATGGATAATATTTCCTCATAAAAATGTAGTCACGAATTCTGTGGAGCGAATTTCTATGCAGGTAATCATTGCCGGCGCGGGCGAGATCGGCTGGTACGTGGCGGAAAAGGTTTCCGCCGATGGTCACGACGTGACCGTGATCGACGATGATGAAAACAAAATACGTCAGGTCACCTCGGACCTGGACGTACAGAGCGTCCACGGCTCGGCGGCGTCGGCGGCGATTCTTACCCAGGCGCAAATAGAGAAATCCGATTTATTTGTCGCCGTCACCGGTCGGGACGATACCAACCTAGTCAGCGCGTCGCTCGCGAAACAACTCGGCGCCGCCCGCAGTATTGCCCGCGTGGACGAGGTGATCTATCGCAAGGCGCCCCAAATTTCCTATCGAGATCATTTTGGTATCGACGAGTTGATCAGCCCGGAAATGCTGGCCGCTTTGGAGATGGCTTCCCTCGTACGTAGTCCCGGTTCCCTGGCCGTCGAGCATTTTGCCCGCGGCGCCCTCGAAATGCAGCAGCTCGTCGCTGACCGCGGCGCCAAACTCGTCGGCAAGCCCCTCCTGGAATTAGCACTGCCGGAAGGCGTGCGCATCGCCAGCATTCACCGGGGCGAACAGTTCCTCATACCCACCGCCCATGACGTCGTCGATCACGGCGACCTGATAACTATCATTGGCAAGACTGAACAGGTCGCCGAAGTGCGCGCCGGATTTGAATCCGGTAAACCCAGGTCTCAAAAAGTGGTCATCATGGGCGGAGGGCATACCACAATGAGCCTGGCCCGGCGTCTCCGCGGTCATACCTTCAAACTCACTGTCATCGAACGCGATCCCGATCGTTGTCAATTTCTCGCTTCGGCGCTACCGACGGCAACTATTCTCAACGGCGACGGCACCAAACTTTCGTTCCTCAAAGAAGAACGCATCGATAACGCCGACTTCTTCGTCAGCACCACCGCCAGCGACGAAGCCAATATTCTCTCGGCCATGCAGGCTAAAAATCTCGGCGTCCGGAAAGTACTAGTGATTATCCATCGCCCCGACTATGCCGATCTCATGGAAAAAATGGGTATCGATCGCGCCATCAGCCCTCGCGCGGTCATGGCCCATGAAATGCTTTCCTGGCTGCGTAAAGGGCGCGTCTCGACTCTCGCCAGCATTGAAGACGGTCGCGCCGAAATCCTCGAACTCGGCGTCGAGGGCGAAGACTTCGTCGGGAAGTCGCTCCGCGATGCCGACCTGCCGCCCGCCTGCCTCGTCGTCGCGTTACAGCGGGATCAGGATATATCCGTACCTCATGCCGACGTCGTCTTCCAACTAAAAGATATTGTCCTGGTAATCTGTAAACAGGAAACCCGCAAAGACGCCATCCGCCTGATTACCGGCTTGTCCTAGACAAGTTTGGATGTTTATGATATACGTTTACCGGCGCCGCGCTTGAAATAATGAATTATCGTCAGGTAATTAAAAAACTCGGCATTCTGGTCATTCTGGTCGGTGTATTCATGGCCACCTCGCTGGTCTGGGCTGCGCAGGATTACCAACAAGACGGTTCCCCAAATATCCTGGCATTCATTGTCTCCGTGATTATGTGTCTGATCGTAGGCTTTCTGTTCTTATGGATCGGTCGTACCGCTACGGGCGAAATCCTTCGGAAAGAAGCCATCGCCATTGTTGGGTTCGGCTGGTTGATCTGTGGATTGCTCGGCGCCCTTCCCTTCATCTTATCCGGCGTCTTAACGCAGTATGGCAGGAGTCCATTCGATATTGGCGCTTCGGCGATTTTTGAAAGTTGCAGCGGCTTCTCCACTACCGGCGCCAGCATATTCCCTGCCCCGCAGGATTTACCGCGCGCGATTCTCTTCTGGCGCAGTCTCACCCACTGGCTCGGCGGTATGGGGATCGTCGTCCTCTTTGTCGCTTTACTCGGCGGCACCGGCGCCGGCGCCAAATTTCTCTTCTCCAGCGAGGTGCCCGGCCCCATCGCTGAATCCCTCCGCCCACGCATCCGCTCCACCGCGATACTGCTGTGGAAAATCTATATCGGTATCTCCGCCGCCGAAGTCCTCTGCCTGTGCGCTCAGGGCATGAATCTCTTTGACTCCCTCTGTCATACCTTCGGCACCATGGCCACCGGTGGATTCAGTACCAAAAACGAAAGTATCGGATTCTATCACGATCTGAGCATCGAAATCACCGTCATCGTCTTCATGGTCCTGGCCGGTACCAATTTCAATCTTCATGCCGCCCTGTTGCAGCGAAAATTCAAAACCGTTCTCAAAAACAAAGAATTCCGTGTTTACCTGATATTTCTCCTGGCGGCGACCTTACTGCTGACCACCGACCTGGTTGTCAACGGCGTGTACAAAATGGGATCCGCCTTGCGTTACGCTTCGTTCCAGGCCGTCTCCATTATGACCACGACCGGCTACGGCACCGATGATTTTAATAAATGGCCCAGTTTCTCACGATGGTTTCTCGTCATGCTGATGTTCATCGGCGGCTCGGCCGGTTCCACCGGCGGCGGCATCAAGGTCATTCGGATCATGCTCTTTGTGAGAATTGTCATGCTTGAAGTCGAGCGTACCTTCCGGCCTCACATCGTACGCTCCCTGAAAGTTGCCGGTCAGGACGTCGATGACGACATGAAACGCGCCTTCGGGATGTATATCGGCATCGTGCTCGTCATCTTTTTCGTCGCCACCTTATTCCTGATGGTTCTGCACAACGAATATCACGTGGAGGAACACCGACATCTTGACCTGGAAACCGCCTTTAGCGCCGTCGCCGCCACCCTCAATAACATCGGTCCCGGTCTGGGTATGGTCGGTTCCGTCGAAAATTACGCCTTCTTCACCCCGGCGGCTAAAATCCTCCTGACCCTGCTCATGATCATCGGACGTCTTGAGGTCATGGTCATCTTCTGCCTCTTCGTCCCCAATTTTTACCGGCGCAATTAACCTCCAACCCTTGTAACCAAAGAACTTACCCCTTTTTACAAAACAAACCCAATTTTCCTCGATTTCAGGGAGGAGGAGGGCGTTTTTTCGTATCTGTAAGGCCGTTACTGACCGGCGCCTTGATTGTTGATGAATCCCAGCGTCGAGGCGGGGACATTGGACGGCGTACCCGCGATCTGAGCCAGATATACCTGTCCGAGTTCGGAGATATGCTCATTCACATTGTCAAAGTAGTTATAATGGGACTGTTCTTCGTCGATGACGGTTTCAAAGAGCTTCATACTCGTACTGTCGCCGTTCTCACGACACACCAACAGAAACTGATTATACGCATCGATGGTGTGATCTTCCAGATCGGCGTCAAACGAAAAGACCGCTTCCACCTTTTGCCCGGCTAGCGCCTTACCCGCCAGTTCCGTCGTCGGCTCTCCGCCCAGCTCTTTGATCCGCTCGGCAAACGACTCCGCGTGACGCATCTCGTCGATGGCAACCCTCTTGACCTGCCCCGCCAACTCGCCGTAGTCCATATCGTCCAGGTTGTAATGCTGATTCATATATTGATGAATCGCCTGCAGCTCCATCGACCGCGCCTGGTTCAATACCTCAATTACCTTTTCCTTCCGCTCTTTCCGCGACTCTTTCGCCATGGCTATTCTCCCTTTCTAATAAAATCTTGGCTCGATATCTTTTGTTTCCGATTCGGTATGTCGTACATACCTGTATCGAGAATATATTAAACCGCTGCTTCCCTCAAAGCAACGCCAAATCCCGCGGGTCCATAACAAACGCCTGTCTGCCGGTTATTTGCCAAAATCCTAGATGCAAGGATAGGATCTACGCTTGGAAAAGCAGGCTTGAACGGTTATGATACATTTATGATGCCAGGGCAGGATATTATCGTAACGAAAGCCAGGCTGACGCGAGTGGAATTATACCTGCCGCAGTTGCCGGACGGTTTGGAAGGACTGCGAATTTTTCAATTCGGCGATCTGCATACCTGGGGATTTCGCGCGCCGGAAAAACATTTGTACGAGCTTCTGCGGCGGGAATCGTACGATCTACTGATCGTCAGCGGCGATCTCTGTTATCCGCATAGCGTCAGACTCTGGAACGCCGAGAGCGTAACCTACTGGGACGGCAGAATCAAGATGATACGTCGAACCTATGTCGCACCGGAAGTTACCCGCGCCTTTGATG
>CAZNQT010000372.1:0-5486 GCA_964574885.1 uncultured Pirellulales bacterium | reverse complement strand
CGGGCGGAAGTGGCATTTACCGTTCGCGATCAGTGGCAAAAGCAGGGGATTGGTACTTTTATGCTGAAATATTTGGTTACCATCGCGAAAAGCAATGGTATCGCCGGTTTCACCGCGGAGGTATTGCCGAACAACCTTCCTATGTTAACCGTTTTCAATCACAGCGGCTGCAAAGTCCGAAGCCGAATGGTGGAAGGCGTTTACCAGTTCGAATTGGAATTCATCTAATGCTTGTCAATTCGTATCCTATTGTAAATAAAAGAATTACGTAGATTTTCACTGCCAAAATCAACTTTCGTAAAATCTCTGCCTATAATATTAACAATATATGTTTTTTATCATTGATAATAGCGGTGAACTATTACAAAATGGTATTCCTAGTTGAAATGTAGGAAATAGAAGATGAAGTGTCCCGGACAAGATCAGCGATATTGGAAACCGGAAGATATTTTTGAGGAAAAGTGCCCTAAGTGCGGTCATACCATAGAGTTCTGGAAAGACGAGCCCCGGCTGAAGTGCCCTTCCTGTAAAGAGGTTGTGATCAATCCGAAAATCGACCTTGGTTGTGCCGAGTGGTGCCAGTACGCCGATCAGTGCCTGTCAGTGGTACTGGATAAGGATGAAAGTATTCTCTGCGATAAGTTCATTGCGGAGATGAAAGAGGTTTTCCAGGATGATAACAGGCGCATTGAGCATGCCTTAGCCGTATTAGATTATGCGGAGCAGATCCAGACCGTTGAAGGCGGCGATCCCCTGGTAGTCAAAGCGGCAGCCATCTTACACGATATTGGTATTTTACAAGCAGAGCAGAAACACGGCTCCTCAGCGGGCAAATATCAGGAACTGGAAGGGCCTCCCATCGCGGAGCAAATCTTACGGAAAAATGATATCGACGACGACAAGATCGAGCACATTGGTAAAATCATTGCTAACCATCATAGTGACAGAGAGTTAGATACGACGGAATTCCGGATCGTCTGGGATGCCGACCGGATCGTAAACCTGAGAGAGGAGCAAACTGACCTCGAAAACGATAAACTCGAACGCATAATAAATCGGGTGCTTAAAACACAAAAAGGCAGAGAACTCGCCCGGATGTTACTTTTAAAGGAGGAACTTAAGTAACCTATTGATAGTAATTGACTTATGATTTCATCAGAGGATAAAGGTCTGGAGGGTTTTGTGGAATAAAATCTTCAGCAGACTTTTCCTTGTCAAATTCAGTTTATCTGCTATACTGCGCCATACTATACTACATTAAAACCATAGGTTTTGTGGTGGGCCCATTTTTATTTTGATATGTGTGATTGTACCGTTATAATTCGAAAGCAGCAAAATCTGTTAATATTATTAATGATGTCTTATTTCAAAATTTTAGCGCAGATCATGCCTGAGGTAGTGAGCATCGATTGGAGTCAGGAATAAAAATTGCCATTAGTGGAAAAGGAGGCGTGGGAAAGACTACGGTCTGTGCCGTCTGGTCGGAATTACTAGCGCAGGATGGATATGAGGTATTGGCCATTGACGCTGATTCCAATCCGAATCTGGCGTTGGCGTTCGGTCTGAGTCGGGAGGAACTGCCGACGCCATTGATCGAGATGAAGGAATTAATTAAGGAGAGGACGGGAGCGGAACCGGGTTCGGTAGGCCAATATTTCAAATTGAATCCCAAAGTTTCGGACCTGCCGGAAATCTATTGGCATCCGGTCGGTAAAGCAGGGGTGAAATTACTGGTACTTGGGGGCATTCGGCAGGCGGGAAGTGGTTGTGCATGCCCGGAATCATCCTTCTTAAAAGCGCTTTTATCCCATACGATTTTACAACGTACCGAAGCCATTATCGTGGATCTGGACGCCGGGGTGGAATTTTTAGGTCGAGCCAGCGTGTTGGGGATTCAGATCCTGGTGATCGTCGTGGAGCCGGGCAGCCGCAGTATCGAGACCGCGAATCACATCGCTCAAATGGCGCAGGAAATGGGGATCACTCAAATCGCGGTGATTGCCAACAAGATTACCGATCCGGGCCAGGTTGACATTATCCGGAACCAGTTAAATAATATACCATTAGTGGGAGGTTTGCCTCACAGTATGTCACTTCCCCAGGCAGATTTGAATGGCGTACCGGCTTTGGAAGCTGATGCGGAGATTGTTTGCGAATTAGTGAAAGCGAAAGAAAATTTATTGAAACTGGTTGAAAATGAATCAGAAGTTGAAAGTTAATAACGAGAGGGAAATTCATGGATGTAGAGCAACGTAGTTCCGATAAAGCGTCGCAGGAAATGATTGAATATATGGCGGAGGCCGGTCAGCAGAACGCCTGGGATCGCCTGGAGGCCCAAAGTCCGCAGTGTAAATTCGGTAAGCTGGGAGTATGTTGCCGGATATGTATGATGGGCCCATGTCGAATCACCAAGAAATCACCGTTGGGTGTTTGCGGGGCGGATGCGGATACGATTGTGGCGCGGAATTTTCTCCGCATGGTCTCGGTGGGCGTCAGCGCCCACAGCGATCACAGTCGCACGGTTGCCGAGGTATTTCTCGCCGCCGCCAAGGGCGAAACGAAAGATTACCAGATTAAGGACATTACCAAACTCCATCGACTGGCAGATGATTTCGGAATCAAGACCGACGGTCGCAGCGTTCAGGAGATCGCCATTGAACTGGGTGAATTGGCAAAGCAGGAATTCGGCAAGACCGAAGGGACCCAGGTGATGGCCAAACGGGCGCCGATGCCGCGACAGGAAATTTGGCAGAAACTGGAAATAATGCCGCGGGCGATAGATCGCGAAATCGTAGAGGCACTGCACCGTACGCACATGGGAGTGGATCAGGATTATAAAAATATCCTGAGGCACGCCAGCCGGGCTGCCCTGGCGGACGGTTGGGGCGGATCCATGCTGGCGACGGAATTGCAGGATATCTTGATGGGAACTCCCTATCCCGGTCGCGGGGAGGTAAATATGGGAGTGCTCCAGAAGGACGAAGTGAACATTATCGTACACGGTCATGAGCCCATCATGTCCGAGATGGTCGTGGTGGCGTCGCAGGATCCGGAGCTATTGGCCGAAGCCGAAAAAGTGGGCGCCAAGGGAATCAACGTCGCCGGGGTATGCTGTACGGCCAACGAGTTGCTCATGCGGCATGGCGTATCGATCGCCGGCAACTTCTTAAATCAGGAACTGGTCATCGCCACCGGGTCTATCGAGTTGATGGCGGTGGATGTGCAGTGCGTAATGCAGGGTTTGACGGAAATTGTAAAACACTACCACACCAAACTGATAACCACCTCCGATAAGGCGAAGATGGCCGGTGTGGAACACGTGACGATGGATGAGAAAGATTCACTCAGCGTCGCGAAAGAAGTAGTGAAAATGGCCATCGCGAATTTTAAGAATCGCGGCGCGGTCCATATCCCCTCCGAGAAAAATAAGGCGGTGGGAGGGTTCAGTTTTGAAGCGATTAATTACATGCTGGGCGGTCGTTATCGCGCCAGTTTTCGCCCATTGAATGACAATATCATCAATGGTCGCATCCGAGGCGTTGTGGGTGTGGTAGGCTGCACCAATCCCAAAATGACGCAGGACTATACGCATACCACGTTAACCCGGGAACTGATTAAGCGCGATATCCTGGTATTAACCACCGGTTGTGCGACGATTGCCTGCGGGAAACAGGGATTGTCGAATCCGGCGGTAGCCTTGGAAATTGCAGGACCGGGATTACGAGAAGTATGTGAGACCGTGGGAATTGCTCCGGTGCTGACCTGCGGCAGTTGCGTGGACAATAGTCGTTTATTAGTCTGCTGTAGTGAACTTGTGCGGGAAGGCGGTCTGGGAGAAGATATCGTTGATTTACCGGTTGCCGGCGCCTGTCTGGAATCGATCAGCGAAAAGGCGATTGCGATCGGACAATATTTCGTCGCCAGCGGAGCGCTGGTGGTCTTTGCCGAAGAGACGTTGCCGATTCTGGGCAGTGAATCCGTAGCAAACTAGCTGCTCGATGGGGTCCAGGAAGACGTCGGCGGTCACTGGGCGATCGAATCCGATCCGATTAAAGCCGCAGAGATGATCGCTGAGCATATCGAAGCAAAACGGGATGCACTGGGAATCAACGTTAAGAAGGAGCGGAAGCTGTATGACATGGAGGATCGGCGGGCCTTGGAAGTGAAATAGTAAATGAGTAAATGGGTAAATGACTAGATGAGTGATAAATTGAGGAAGGCTGTTTTTAAAAGGTAGGTTGATTTATGTCAAAATTAATAGCATCAGCGGCGATTCGAGGTGCGCATAAGATTGCCCAACAGGCCGAGGAGAAATTGCATCAGGCCATCGCGGAAAAGGGACGCGATTGTGCGGTCGAATTTCCCAACACCGGTTATTATTTCCCGATTATCTATTCCATGACGGGTCGGGCGGTGGAGAAATTAGCTGACTTTGAAGAGGTGATGCAGGAGATCAAGGATTTACTGCCGCCGCTGGTGGATGATGACGTTTGGCTGCCTTATTTGGGACCGGCCCTGGATGCAGGGATGGCCACCCTGTTCGCCGAGGAGATTATCGAAGGCTGTAAGTACCTCATCGGACCGAATCCGGTGAACGACATCTGGCTGGGGGCGGCCGACGACGTGATTATGCGCGAACGCGGGATCGAATTCGTGGACGGCACCGCACCGGGGTTTGCCGCCGTGGTCGGCGCCGCTCCGGACGTGGAAACCGCCGTAATGATCGCACGTAAACTACAGGAGCGCTGTCTGTATGTATTCATGCACAGTTACGACAACGGCGCCAGTTTCGCCGAACAATTGGTCGAAGGCGGCGTGCAATTAGGTTGGGAAACCCGCCTGGTTCCGTTTGGTCGCGATATCACTTCGGCGATCTACTCGCTGGGATTCGCCAGTCGGGCGGCGCTGAGTTTTGGCGGCGTTCAGCCGGGAGATTTCCGACGAAACCTGCTGTATAATAAAAACCGCATTTTTGCCTTTGTGATGCCGCTGGGTACGGTCACCGATGAATGGTACGCCAACGCCGCCGGCGCGATCAATTACGGATTTCCCACGATTGCCGATTCGGATATCCCCGAAATTCTACCGACCGGCGTCTGTACCTACGAGCACGTGGTTTCCCGAATTCCGCACGATCAGATCGTGGAAAAAGCGATCGAGGTTCGCGGCCTGAAGATCAAGATCTCTGAAATTCCCATTCCGGTTTCTTACAGTCCGGCTTTTGAAGGCGAGCGAATCCGCAAAGAGGATATGCAGATCGAGTTCGGCGGCCAGCGCACCCCTGCGTTTGAATGGTTATGTACGCGCGAAACCCAGGAGGTCGAAGACGGAAAGATCGAATTGATCGGTCCGGACATCGACAGTGTGGAAGAGGGCGGCAAACTGCCGTTGGGAATTGTGGTGGAGGTGGCCGGGCGGGAAATGCAAAGCGATTTCGAACCGGTGCTCGAGCGGCAGGTCCACACGTTTATCAATGAGGCCCAGGG
>CAZNQT010000371.1:0-5491 GCA_964574885.1 uncultured Pirellulales bacterium | reverse complement strand
CGTCCACGTTTTACTGGGGCAAGAACAAGTGGAAGTACAATTTTAACCGGGGTCATTATTTCCAGGCTCGCGACGACTACGGGACCAAGTACGAGAAGTGGAACAAGATGAACGTGGGGACGGGTGCCTGTCCGTGGTGGCAGTATCCGCATCCGAGCGGTTCCTGGGACGTGGGCACGGGCGGGATGTTATTGAATGAGTGTCTGACGTTCCGGCTATATAATATGGTCGGCGTCCCGGCGTGCAAGACGCACTATTTCCATTTCCGGGTGATCGACAATGCGTCGGAAAACGGGGGGGATCAATACTCCGGAGATTTCTGGGGCTTGTACTTCGGTTTCGAGAACACCGACGGCGCGTTCATCAACGAGCATGACATACCGGATGGCAATATCTATAAGATGGACGGCTACCCCACCAAGCTCAATCAAGGGCCGACCCAGGCGACGGATACTTCGGACGTGAACGGGTTCATTAACAATCAAACCACCGGGCAGACACAGTCGTGGTGGGAAACCAACGTGAATCTGGCTTGGTATTACAGTTTCAAATCGGTAGGGATCGCCGTTAATAATTCGGATCCCCGTCCGCAGCAGAACTGTTTGTATTATCACAATCCCGATACGGATCAATGGTCGATCCATCCGTGGGATCTGGATCTAACGTATGAATGGGCGACACACTATACCGACTGGGAACATATCCGATATTGTCTGGATCATTCAGCCCTGCGCATCGCCTACGAGAACCGGGCGCGGGAATTGCTGGACCTGCTGTTTGATGACAATCATAACGGGTGGCGGCAGACGGATCAACTGGTCGATGAGTTGTCGTCGATCATATCCAGCCCGGTTGACGGACGCCGGTTTATTGACGCCGAACAAGCTATGTGGGAAGACCATCCGCGCATGTCAAGCAGATATGATAATCTCTGGTACGAACATAATGAGTATTTCGATCTGCCGGGTAACACCAAAACCTGGGATACTATGGTAGCGTACTATAAGAAATATCTTACGTCAACCGGCATGAGCGATTTCCTCACCGGCAGCTATGGCGTGTATGCCCTGGCGTCCGATGCGCAGGATTCGGATATCCCCAATACCCCTGTCGTTACCTATACCGGTCCGGCGGGTTATCCGGAGAATAAACTGACGTTCGAGACGAGCGCGTTCAGCGATCCGCAGGGCGCGGGCACGTTTGCAGCGATGAAGTGGCGTCTGGGGCGGGTAAGCGATCCGAGCGATCCCGATTACGATCCGCAGGAGCGACATCGATACGAGATCGACACTCGCTGGGAAAGCGGCGAGATCACCGATCCCGACCGGAGGACGATGACGATCCCAGCCACCGAGGTGGAGATCGGCGGAACCTACCGGGTACGTTGTCGAATGAAGGATAATACGGGCCGCTGGAGCCACTGGTCCGATCCCATCCAGTTTGTCGCCGGCGAACCTGATTTAAGCCCCATCCTTACCGATTTGCGCATCACGGAGTTGATGTACAATCCCGCCCCTGCCGATACCGCCGCGGGCGAACTGAACGTGGATAACGATGAATTCGAGTTTATCGAACTGAAAAATACGGGAAGCACAACTCTGGACCTTTCCTATGTTTCGTTCACCAGCGGGATAGCCTTCGATTTTGGATCTCTGACGCCGGGGACGCCTTTGATTGACTCCGGATTCGACAGCGATGCGGAAGGATTCACCTATTATGACGACACCTTCGGAACCAGCGATCCAGCGCACGCCACCGGCGCCTACGAATCGTCGGGCGGTCATTCCGGCGGCGGATTGCGCGTGTACCTGGGAGGCGCCAGTACGGATGAAACGTCCGGCGGGTGGTCGAAAGACTTTGTACTGAGTTCGGACGGTTCGGTCATCGTAAGCGTGCGCTATCGTATGATCCTGGGCTACGGTTATGAAACGAACGAGTACGGGCAAGCCCTGCTGGATATCGACGGTACGCGGTACGGCGACGACAGCGGCAACTCCCTGATCCAGAGATACGGCAATGGGAACGGCGGATCGAATGAAGATTATGGTTGGCAATTATACGAAACCACCATTGGCTTATCCGCCGGTGCGCATACCGTTACGATAGGCGCTTTTAATAACAACGCCAATAACAGCGCCGAGTGGACGGAAGTGTTTTTTGACGATATTGCGGTGACTCCACTGGAGGTTACCCCGGTTATACTCGATCCCGGAGCGTTCACTCTGGTAGTCAAGAATGAGTCCGCTTTTGAGTCGCGTTACGGGACCGGTTATCCCATCGCCGGCGAATACACATCCGGTAAACTGGCCAACGAAGGGGAAACCGTCAAACTGGTAGATGTCTGGGAAGGAACGATAGTACAGTTTGAATACAACGACAATCGCGGTTGGCCATTGTCAGCGGATGGTCCCGGTCATTCCCTGACGCCGCTGGATTCGGCCCTGGGCGAGGCGCGGAATCGCTCCCTGGATTACGGCGGCAACTGGCGCGCCAGTACGTACCTGCACGGCTCCCCGGCAGCAGATGATCCGGTATTAGCAACTACAGTCGTCCTCAATGAAATCATGGCGAATACGGCTGCCAACGACTGGATCGAACTGTACAATACTGCCGGCTCCCTCGTTAATCTCGGCAGCAACTGGTATCTCAGCGACGATCGTGACAATCTGAAGAAATGGGCCTTACCCTCCGTCGGCGTATCGAGCGGCGGATTTGTAAGTTTTGACCAGGTGAGCGATTTTCTGGAACCGATTGACGAAACCAATCCGGATTTCGAGGGTATCCTGCTATCCTATATGCCCGGCACTACGAGCGATCGGGTAGTGGATACGATTCGCATGAAGGCGCAGGAAAGTACGACCTCTTTAGGACGATACCCGGACGGCCAAAGCTTTTGGTATCATATGACTCCTTCTCGGAATACGAGTAATACGGCTCCCGTTGCGGACGTGGTGATTCAGGAAATCATGTACCATCCGCTGGAAGGAACGGAGAACGAGGAATATATAGAGTTGTATAATCCGACGGGCGGTTCCGTCAGCCTGGGGGATTGGCGTCTGAACGGCGACGGCTGGAATTATGAATTTCCCGTGGGACTGTCCCTAGCATCCGGCCAAACATTAATCGTTGTCGATTTCGATCCTTACGTGGAAACGCAAAAACTGGACGACTTCGAGACGGTTTACGGTACGGGTAATTTGACGCCGGGCGTGGATGTCATCGGCGAAAACTGGGGCGGCAATCTTTCCAACGGTGGGGAACGGATCGCGCTCGAACGTCTCCTGGCGTCAGGTTGGTATATAGTGGATGAAGTGATCTATTTCGATCAGGCGCCGTGGCCTACGTCGCCCGACGGCGCCGGATCGTCCCTCGAACGGATTACCACCGGCGTCAGCGGTAACGATCCTGCGAATTGGCAGGCCGTCACACCAAATCCGGGTCAATAATTCCCAGGGAACGGAGTTACCGAATCGCCGATTTTTTGCGATAGGCCAAAGGCGTAATCCCGGTATTTCGCCGAAAATAGCGATCTAATTTTTCTGGGCCGGAGAAATCCATCGCCTGCGCTATCTGCGACACATTCAAATTCGTTTCCAGAAGCATTTTGGTAATTTGTTCAATCCGAAAACGTGTGATTTCTTCAAAAACAGAGCGGCCGAGTATCTTCTGAAATTTATTATATAAACCGCGTCGGGAAATGCCGGCGTGCCGGACCACATCCTCCACCTGAATATTGGATTTGGCGTGCAGCCGAATGTATTTTAAGGCTTCGGCAACATCTTCGTCCTGTATGTTCATTACATCCGTCGATTCTCGCGGGACGATATAGGTGGATTTGACCAGGATGAGTTTTTTCTCGACCGGTTGGCCCCGGACCATACGATCCATGATCTCGGCGGCTTCATATCCAGCCTTCTGCACATTCAACGCCACGCTGGTTAACGTCGGGTCCGACAATTCACAAACGAGTTCGTCGTTATCCACGCCGATTACCGCGATTTCTTCCGGCACTGCGAACCCGGCTAATTTGCAGGCCTGAAGGATTTCAATCCCCCGGTCATCATTGCAGGCCATCAATCCGACGGGCTTGGGAAGAGAGGCCAGCCATTGCACGACGAAAGACTCTTCTCGTATCCAGACCTGATCCGTTTTTTTCCGGGGATATCGATAAACGTACGGTTCATAGCCCAACTCTCGAACTTTACGGCAAAAATTCGCACAGCGCCTTCGCGACCATAACAACGCGTCGTACCCACAAAAGGCTAAATTTCGAAAGCCTTGCTCGATTAAATATTGCGCCGCGATTTCGCCGACGTCGATCTCGTCAGTCATAATATTCACCATGTCCAGACAGTCTTCATTCAGGCTCATGGCGATTGTAGGTATGCCGAGATCGAGTATTTCCTGGATTTTAAATTGGGCCCGGAGAATGATCCCGTCGGCATCCACTTTTTTAATCCAGGAAAGTATTTTCGAACGATGTGACAAGATAAGGTCAAAGGGATAATACCGAAAGAAAGACCAGGGGCCATGAATCTTGGCATATTTTGTGATGCCGACCAGGAGACCCCGGCCATACTCTCGGGAAGTTTCGATGAGCAAAATTATTTTTGGAATTTTTCGGTCACGCATTATAAAATTATATGGGTTAGGTTAGTTCGATAAAATAATAACAATACCCAAAATGTGGTAGTGCCAAAATGCTATGCCAAGGCCGAAACCGATGCCGATATTATCATAAGTACTTAAATTTCAAAGAATTATAAATTTATAACTGTCATAAAAGTTAATAAGACGATCCACATATTCGTTTAAGTTAATCGGTAAAAAACCTAAATTGGTAAAGTTTTTGCACATAATGGTATATGAAATTTTACCATCAAGGACAATAATGATTTTATAACAGCGTGCAAAACCTGTTTTATCAGACGATTATTCTCGGACCGATATATAACCAATCGGAGAAGGATGATATTGGATGGCTTTCCAGGACGAAAGCATTATGTGTTTCGCGGGCCAGGGAGAACTATAAATGAAACGATTTAAGGGCTTTACACTGATTGAACTCTTAATTGTAATCGCCATTATCGCGGTTTTAATCACGATACTTGCCCCGGCGTTGCAGGTGGCCAAAGAGCAGGCCACCGGAACGGTATGTCTAGGTAATATGAAGATATTAGTCCAGAGTTGGAACAGTTATGCTTACGATTTTAGGGACATAATTGTCGGCGGCGATACATGCGGCGTACCAGGGGGATCCTATGGATCGGATGGCTATATTGAGAATTATTTTGGTTCTCGAGTCCATTACGATTGGGTGGATCGTCCCCAAGATGAGAATGGGAATTATCCTGGAGATGCGACGACATTAGAAGATAGAATCCGCGGGCTCCAGGCAGGCAATTTATGGAAGTATATTAAAAATAAGGACGCCTATCATTGTCCCGGTGATGATCGTAAGTATGAATCTGTCGGAAACTATGGGTATCGC